>CACZSX010000032.1 GCA_902783915.1 uncultured Erysipelotrichaceae bacterium
AATTAAACGTAATCATAGATTTGCTAATATAATTGGTAAATATGAACCAAGTTATGAAGACAGGTTAAAATATGGTTTAAACCTAACTAGTGATGAATATCAAACTAATATAGAATTAATTAAATCGAAGAGAATGTAATATTCTCTTTTTTAAGTTTTATTTTTATGATATAATGGTACGTGGAGTTGATGCAGTATGAAGTATATTAAAAGCATTTTAAATAGCATTAAGAACTTCACTCTAAAATATAAACATGTAATTTTTATGACTTTGTCATTTTTAATTTTAGATTTTGTATTAAGATATTTTACTAGAAATATTAACTTCTATGGAATAACTAAACTAGTACCTAATTTATTTACTATTATTTGGGTATTCTTAATAGTTGGTATTTCTACTTCATTTAATAATAAAATATCTAAAATATTATATGGAGTATGTTTTGCAGTAAGTTTAATATTATTTTTAACACATACAATATATTATGCATATTTTAAGAATTTCTTTGATTTTTCATCTCTTCAATATGCATCTGAAGCGGGTGACTATATATGGGATGCTATAATAAATAGTCCACTATGGATATTTATTACTACTATTATATCTATTATTCTATGTTATTTTGCTATTAGATGGGTACCAACTGATAAGAAGAAAAAGAGAAAAATATTTAATTATAAACAATTTATAATAGTTGTTGTTATATTTATACTTATACATTTATATATACCTAATATGCTTGGTAAAGCAGTATCTACATGGGATGCATGGAGAAAACCTAGAAATGTATATAATTCATTTAATGATAATAAAAGAAGTATGCAGGTAGCAGGTTTTTATGAATATAATATTAGAAATTTCTATGTTAATTATTTAAAAAAAGATGTACCTGTAGAAGATGAAAATACTAAGTTATTAGAAGAAAAATTTAATGAAGATACTAGTGAATATAAGAATAAATATACTGGTTTATTTAAAGATAAAAATATTATATTTGTACAATTAGAAAGTATTGATAAATTTCTTGTTACTAAAGAAATAATGCCTACTTTATATAGTTTAAGAAAAAATTCTATTAATTTTAATAATCATTATTCATATGTGAATGGTGGTGGTTCTACATTTAATTCAGAATTTATGGTAAATACTGGTTATACTACTCCTATTACAGTAAATAAAAGTGCATATACGTTTAGTAAAAATACTTATTCTTATTCATTACCTAATTTATTAAAAAATGAAGGTTATACTGTTAATGCATTCCATATGAATACTCCTGAATATTATTCAAGAGATTTAAACTATAAGAGTTTTGGATATGATTCATTTAATAGTTTAAAGAATTTAGATGGTGGTAAATACTATACAGATGATACATATCAATTAGATACTGAATTAATTAATAATCCTACTTTTAATGAAATGATTTTTAATACAGAAGAAAAATTTGCAGCTTATATTATTACTTATTCTGCGCATATGCCTTTTGATGTTAATAAAGGAGTATGTAGTCAATTAGTAGAAGATAAAGAAACCGAATTAAGTGAATATGAATGTTTAAAAATACAAGCTAAAGAAACAGATGATATGATTAAATTATTAATGGATAATTTAAAAGAAAAAGGATTAATAGATAATACTGTTGTAGTATTCTTTGCAGATCATTATTTATATACATTGAATGATAAAACATTATTAGATCAATTTAAAACAACTGAAAACAATCTAATAAATCATACAGACTTCTTAATTTGGAGTAATGGTATGAAAAGAGTTGATATTAAAGAAGTGACATCTCAATTAAATATATTACCTACTATTGCTAATCTATTTGGATTAGAATATCATCCAAACTATTATTTAATGCCTGATGCATTAAATACAGGATATAAAGGAATAGTATTCTTTAAAGATTACTCTTGGTATGATGGTAATGTATATGTTGAAAATGGAATAGTTACTAATGGTAAGAAGATTAAAGAAGAAGAATTCATGCAAAAGAATGAGTTAGTAAATAAATTAATTAAAATTAATGATACTGTTCTTACTACAGATTATTTTAAAAATATTAAAAAGAATGTTAATAAATAACATTCTTTTTTACCATCTTGGATAGCCATAATATTGCATTTGATAATATGGATATGGTTGATAGTATGGTCTATAAAAATATGGTGCGACTAAACCACCTGTTATCCCACCTAATATAAAAGGTCCTAAAAAACCATTTAATCCATTATTTCCTCTTCTATAATTATTATTAAACATAATTACCTCCTATATTATAATATGAAAATTATATTATTAAGTTAAAAAAACAATATCATTTATGATATTGTTCATTATTTAATATTTTAAAACTTCTATATAATTGTTCTAGAAATAATAATCTAAATAATTGATGTGGGAATGTCATTTTACTAAATGATAGTTTATAATTAGATAATTCTTTTATACTATCATCTAGTCCATATGATCCGCCTATTATAAATGTAATATCTGTATAATTATTTATTGAATTATCTATTAAATTAGATAATTCTATAGAACTTAATTCTTTGCCTTCTATTTCTAGTGTAATTATATATGATTTTTTATTTAATCTTTTTAATATTTTTTCTGCTTCTTTCTTTAATGTTTTTGTTTTATCAAATGATTCATCTTCTAATTCTATTAATTCTATCTTTGTATATTTTGATAATCTTTTTAAATAGTCTTCTATACCTTCTGTTATATATTTTTCTTTTATTTTACCAATAGTTATTAATGTAATCATATTTCTATTAACTCCGTAGTTTCTTTAGGTTTTCCTAATAATACTTTTATATCCTTTTTATTTTTGTTTCTAAATTCTTCTATAGCCTTTTCTTCAGTATTATTTACTTCTGAAAGGTGTGCGAGTACTACTACTTTTGTATTATCTCCAATAAACTTTGATAAATATTCAGAACTCATTTCATTTGATAAATGTCCTTTATCACTCCATATTCTTTGTTTTAAGTGGTATGGATAAGGCCCTGTTTCTAACATTTCTATATCATGATTACTTTCCATGATATATATTTTTTTATTAGAAAGCATATCAAAGTATTTATTATTTATATAACCAGTATCTGTTATATATACAAGTGAATCTTGTACTATATATCCGTATGATTCAACATCATGACTAGTTCTAAAAACTTTTATATTTATATTTTTTATAGCCATTTCTTTAGTTATATATTTTACATTTTCTACATCTAATTCTTTTTGCATTTTAGGAGTCATATAAGTAACTATATTATATTTTCTAGCAAATGTATGAAGGCCTATTGTATGATCTTTGTGAATATGTGTTAGTAGTATTGCATCTATATCTTTTGGATTTACATCCATTTCTTTTAGTTTTTCTTCTACATAACAACATCTCATACCAATATCTATTAGTATTTTAGTATTATTATCTTCTATATAAGTAACATTGCCTTTACTACCACTTGCTAAAACTTTTACTTTCACTTAAATCACTCGTCTTTCTTGTATCCAATAAATGTACTTGTATTCTTTTTAAATAATAATTCTATTGTTTTAGTAATACCATTTCTGTTTTTACCAATAATAAATTCCACAACACTATTATTATCGTCCATTCTTGCTTCTTTGTTATAATAATCATCTCTATATAAGAATGCAACTATATCAGCATCTTGTTCTATTGATCCAGATTCTCTTAAATCACTCATTAATGGACGTTTATCTTCTCTTCCTTCTACTGCACGTGAAAGTTGTGCACATGCAATTATAGGAACATTTAATTCTAATGCTAATGTCTTTAATGATCTTGAGATTTCAGCTACTTCTTGTTGTCTATTACCAGCATATTTATTTGTAGTAGATACAAGCTGTAAGTAGTCTATTATTATTAATGCTAACCCTTCTTCTGATGATGCAAGTCGTCTACATTTAGCTCTTATTTCACCTATAGTTATACCTGGTGTATCATCTATCATTATATGAGTATCAGCAAGTTGACTTATTGCTTCATTAACTCTTTTCCAGTCATTATGCTCTAATCTACCAGTTCTTAATTTGTAACCATCTATTTGACCTGCAGATGATATCATTCTCATTGCCAATTGATCTGCACCCATTTCTAAATTGAATACTGCTACATTTTTCTTAGTAGTCATTGCTACATTAGTAGCTATATTTAATACTATAGCAGTTTTTCCCATACCAGGACGAGCTGCTAAAATAATTAATTCATTTTCATGGAAACCAGTAGTTACTTTATCTAAATCATAGAATCCACTAGGTATTCCTGTTATTTCACTACCATTTTCTGATAATTTTTCTAGATTTGTTTGTGCAATGCTTAAAGCTTCTTGTATTGGTTTAAATTCAGATGCTTTTCTATTTTTAACAACATTTAATATTTTTCTTTCTGCATCATCTAATGTTTCATTTATAGTAGAATCCCCATTATAAGCTTCAGATACTATACCAGTTGCAGTATTAATTAAATTTCTTAATATTGCTTTTTCATTAACTATATTTATATAATAATCTACATTAGATGCAGTTGGTACAGAGTTTACTATTTCAAGTAAATAATCTACATCTCCCACTTGTTTTAATAATTTTTTAGATTTTAATTTATCAGTAACTGTAGTTATATCTACTGCTATGCCCTGTAAATATAATTCCTTTAATACTTCAAATATTTTAGAATGAGCATCTATAAAAAATGATTCAGGCATTAAGTCTTCACATACTTTTTGTAATGCTGTCTTTGATATAAAAGCCGCCCCTAAAACTGATTGTTCTGCTTCATAATTGTGTGGTTCTATTCTGTTCATAAGTCACCTCTAACTCTCTAATACTACTTCTAATTTAGCTATTACTTCTTTATGTAATTCAATATTTACAAAGTGATGACCTAATGATGTTATTGGTTCATCTACTTTTATTTTTTTCTTATCTATAGAATATCCCTTTTTATCCAATTCTTCCTTTATTTGTTTTGATGAAATACTTCCAAATACTTTATCTTTTTCACCAGTTTTTACTTTAAAATTAACTTTTACTTTAGATAATTTATTTTTTAATTCATTTGCTTCTTTTATAGCTTGTGCTTCTTTTTCTTTTCTCTCTCGTTTTTCATTTTCTAATCTTTTATTACTTGTTTCTGTATACATAACTGCGAGTTTGTTTTTGATTAGATAATTCATTGCATATCCATCTTTTACTTCTTTAATTTCATCCTTTTTTCCTTGACCTTTTACGTCTTTAATAAATATTACTTTCATCTTAAACCTCCTAAATACTTAATTAACTCTTCTTTTATATCAGATATCTTACAACCTTTTATTTGAGTTGCTGCATCAGTTCTATGACCCCCACCATTAAATTTAGACATAATATCTGCTACATCTATATTCCCTAATGATCTTGCACTTATACCCACTATATCATCATCTAATTTTGCTATTGTAAAGGATGCTTCTATATTATTAAATCTTAGTAATATATCAGATGATTTTGCTAAATCCGTCGAAAGATGTTTGCCATCTCCTATAGTTATTGCAATATTATCATAAAATTCTGTACTAAGAACTAATTTTTGTATTCTTTTATATTCATTAAAGTTTTGTTTTAATAAGTATTGAGATTCATTTGTATCAGCACCAAATTGATATAATAGCACAGCTGATTCATGAGTATCTTTTGTTGTTTTTAAAGAAAAACCATTTGTATCTATATATATACCTGCAAGCATTATTGTTGCTATTTCAGAAGGTATATATATATTTAAACTATTAATTAATTTTAATACTATTTCACATGCACTAGAACTTGTTATATCTATATATTTATATATAGTATCAATAGAATCTTTAGTTTCTATATGATGATCTATTACTAATTTATTTTTTATATCTAATAATTTAATATTTTGTAATCTTTTACCAACATTAACATCTGTTACTATTAATAATGATTTATTATCTATTTTATCTTTTATATCATTATATTTTTCAGGTATTATATCTAATTTTTTAATAGTAGATAGAGCTCTTTTCATTTCCTTTGAATAATCTTCATCATCTATAACTACATGTACATTTTTACCTATCTTATTAGCAACATAGTACATACCCAGGATGGATCCTAATGCATCAAAATCAATATTTCTATGTGCAGTAATAAATACTTCACTAGATGCATTAATAATTCCTTCTATTTTTAAAGAGTCTAACATAATACCACATCCTTA
>CACZSX010000033.1 GCA_902783915.1 uncultured Erysipelotrichaceae bacterium
AATATTGATGAAATAAATAAGAAATTAAAAGATATAATGTCTAGAATAAGAATTCTAAATTTAGAGGATGTACTTTTTGAACTTAGAACTATACTTGAATATACAGATTCTATTTTTACTGATTTTGAAAGAGAAAAGATTGCAAGAAAGGAATATGAAGAATCAGTTACTATATTTAAATCTAAGATAAAGAAAATAAATGAAGTAATGAATAAACTATATGGTAAGGTAGTTGATTCAAAATATAATTATAAGTTATCAGAAAACCAATTAAAGGCATTGGATGATTTATCAAATGAATTAGTAATGTTAGATGAGGATTTTGATAAATTAATTGATGCAACTAGAACAATAAGTTTTCCTTATACAAGACTTAATAAGGAATTAGAAATATTAATACTTAAACTAGCTAAAGTAGAAGAAAAACTAGATACTTATATGCAATCAATAGGAAGTATGCAAGAAGATGAAAAAAGGGCAAGAGAGCAACTTGAAGATATGTCGGCATTACTTGAATCAAGTAAATCTAAAATAAGAGAATATAAGTTACCATTAATACCAGATAATTATTTTGTTGAATTAAAAGAAGCAATGGAAGCAGTAAGAGAAGTAAATAAAGAATTAGATAGAAAGCCAATTAATATTGATGTATTAAATACAAGAGTAGATACTGCAAGGGATTTAATATTTAAACTTAATAATACAAGTAATGAGCTTGTTAAGTCAGCTATGTTGGCAGAACAAGTAATTGTATATGGAAATAGATATAGAACAAAAAAACAATATGTTAATGAAGGTTTAAATAAAGCAGAAGTATTATTTTTAAGAGGAGATTATAAAAAAGCAGTAGAACTCACTTTAAACACAATAGATATGGTTGAACCTGGTATATATAAAAAGTTATCTAATTTATATGAAAAAAATTCTAAATAAGAATTTTTTTTATTATCTATTAATATAATTTATTGGTGGTAATATGAATGAAACTTTTAAATATATTGGAATAAGTATTTTATTTATTATAAGTTTAATATATACAAATCATATTAGTAATGTAGTAAAAAGTAGAGATCCAATTATGATAAAAATAAATGAAGTTTCTAATAACATAAAAGTAGATAGTGTAAATGCAGTGCTAAATGATGATGAAATAATACCTGGAAAATCCGGATGTGATATAGATATCAATAAGAGTTATGAAAATATGAAAAAAGTAAATGAATATACTGAGAAGATGCTTAAATATAAAGATTTAATACCTGAAATAACTATAACAAATATATATAATAAATATATATCAAGTGGCAATAGATTTAATAGAAATGTATCAATTGTAGTTTACATAAAAGATGATATTGAAAAGTTAAATAAAATAGATGATATAAAATTAAATGTATTTTTAGATGGTAATATGTTTAATAATGGAAAAATAGATATATCTAATAATAAAAAAATATATAATGGTGGAATAGATGGTGATTATGATGATACTACTATTGAATGGGTTAATGATGTAATAAGTGATTATAATAATCCAGTATATTGTTTAAATATAGATAAAAATGATAATAATTTATTAATATGTGCAAGAAATAGAATGCATACTATAAGTCCTAAAATAATGGGTAATAATATCTTAAAGTTAAAGAGTAATATTGATAATGGAAGTATAATTTATTTTGATGAAAATAATATTGGTAAAATAAATATTGTAAGTGACTATATATTAAAGAAAGGTTATAATATTGTTTATCTAGATGAACTATTAAATGAAAATATATGTAATAAATTAATGTAAATATATGTAATTATTTACATTTTTTAATTGTTATATTGTATAATTAAAATGGTGATAGTATGAAAGTAATTAGAAATATTAATAAGAATATATTTAGAGAATATGATATTAGGGGAGTATATCCAACTGATATTGATGAAGATGTAAGTTATACAATAGGTAAAGCATATGGTACTTATATAAAGAAACTAGGAGAAAATATGTGTTTGGTTGGTCATGATAATAGACTTAGTTCAAATACTATTAATCATGCTCTTACAGAAGGTATATTAAGCACTGGTGTAGATGTAATAGATTTAGGTCTTATTACAACACCTATGCTTTATTATGCAAGAATGTTAAAGAAGATAAATGCTGGTATAATGGTTACTGCTAGTCATAATCCTAAAGACGATAATGGCTTTAAATTTTCTTTTAATGAAGTGGGTAATGCAAAAGGAGAAGAAATATACAAATTTAGGGATTTTGTAATAAATAATGCTTTTGATGAAGGGAAAGGTACTTTATATAGATATAATATACTAGAAGAATATTATAATTTAATTGAAAATAATATTCATTTTGGTAATAAAAGATTAAAAGTTGTACTAGATTGTGGGAATGGTACTACATCTGTATTTGCAAGAGAATTATATAGCAAATGCCCAATAGACTTGGTTATGTTATATGATGAATCTGATGGCAATTTTCCTAATCACCATCCGGATCCAATAGTAGAAGAAAATGTAAAAGATTTAAGAAAAAAAGTAATAGAAGAAAAAGCAGATGTTGGTATTGCATTTGATGGAGATGGTGATAGAGCTGGATTTATATATGAAAATGGCGAAATGATGACATCGGATTTTTATGCAATTGTTATACTTAGAGAACTGTTAAAAAATAGTTCTAATAAACATGCATTATATGACATAAAATGTTCAAAAATAGTAAAAGATGAAATATTAAAATTAGGTGGTATACCTCATGAAAATAGAACAGGAGCATCTTATATGATGGATACTGTAATGAAAGATAATATATTATTTGGTATAGAATATTCTGGACATATATATTACAATAATGATTTTCCACCTATAACTAGTGGTTTATATGCAGGGTTAAAATTATTAGAAATAATGTCTAATAGTGATAAAAAATTATCAGAAATGACAAAGGGAGTAAATAAGTATTATTCTACACCAGAACTTAAATTTTTATTTACAGATGATACTAAACATTTAGTAATAGAAGAAGTAGAAAAGTATTGTAATTTAAAGGGATATAATATGTCTTTAATTGATGGCATTAAAGTATATTTTGATGATGGATGGGCACTTGTGAGATGTTCAAATACAGGCCCAAATGTTACAGCAAGATTTGAAGCAAGTAGTGAAAAAAGATTAGAAGAAATAAAAAATGAATTTTTAAGTATAGTAGAAAAAAAGAACTAAATGTTCTTTTTATTTATTCCTAACATGCTTCCTATTATAGTAATTATTATAAGTATAATGTATCCAACAAGTGTAGTTATAGTAAATTTACTTTTAAACAATAGATTTAATAAAAGAAATATTATTATTAGTATTAAACTGGCTTCTAAACCATTTAACCATCCTTTTTTATTTGACTTTTTTCCTACTAAAAATCCATCTATAAAGAATGTTAATAATAATCCAATAATTCTAATAATTTTAAATATATTATATGGAATTAAACCAATATAATTAAATATAGTAATTATAAATGTAAATAAAAGAAATCCTACTAAAGAATAAAGTGTTGGTTTTATAAACTTTTTCATAATTCCTCCTAAAATATAATATTAAATTGAATAATAAAATATGTATATGTTCATAATTAAATAGGTGATATTATGAATTTATATATAATTATTTTTAGAACATTTTTTTACTATATTTTATTTTTATTATTATTTAGAATAATGGGTAAAAGAGAAATAGGAGAATTAGGTGTTAATGACTTATTAGTATCTGTTTTATTTGCTCAGTTTGCATCACTTGCAATAGAAAATTACAAAGATCCATTATTGCAAACATTATTACCCATTATTATAATTGTATTATTAGAAGTAGTAGTGTCATTTTTATCTTTAAAAAGTATAAAATTTAGAACGCTGGTAGATTTTAGTCCTTCTGTAATAATAAGAAATGGAAATATTAATTTTAAGGAAATGGAAAAACAAAGATATAGTATTGAAGATTTATTAACGCAAATAAGAGATAAGGGTATTAAATCATTGGATGAAATAGAATATGCAATATTAGAAAATAATGGTAAATTATCTGTATTTTTATTTGATAATAAAAATATATATCCAATGCCACTTATATTAGATGGTAAAATACAATATGATACATTAAATAGTTTAGATAAAAAAGAAGAATGGTTATATAAGATTTTAAAACAAGAAAAAGTAGAGTTAAAAAAATGTATTTTATGCTTTTTATAAAAATAATAAATGTTTTATTATAAAAAAAGATTTATAGTAAATATATTTGTATGATATAATTATCTTCGAGGTGATAATATGGATAATGGAAATAATTTAGTTAAAGTAGTAGGAGACGATGGTAAAGAATATAATCTTCTTATATTAAAAGAATTTAATTATAAAAAAAAGAAATATGCAATATTAACAGAAATAGATAGTGATTGTCATTGTATGGAAGGTGAAGAATGTACATGTGAAGATGATTGCCATTGCAAAGAAGATGGTGAATGTACATGCGGTGATGATTGCCATTGCAAAGAAGATGGATGCAATTGTGGAGATGATTGCCATTGCGATGATGAATCAGTATTTATTTTAGAAATTAGTAAAGATAAAGATGGTAATGAGATATTTAAGTCTATTGATGATGAAAAAATATTTAATGAAATTGTAGAAAAAGCAGATGAAATAATAGGAGATTAAAAATCTTCTTTTTTTTAAAAATTGTATTTAAATAATTTGATTTATGTGTTAAAATTATAGTAGATTAGAATAATAGGTGGTGGCATATGAAAGTTTCTGTAATTAAGAATGATAGCATAATTAATTTCGTTTTACCGCCTCAAGTACATGGTAATTATTGGATTACTGATAAAGCAAAGGATGGCAAAGATAGAAACTTTATAAATGTGGTAGAAAATAATGGTAACTGGCAGATGCTTAGTAACTATGAGGTTACTATTTTTGATAATGGGGAAGAAAAAGAATCTGTAGATTTAGAATTAAGAAAGTTTTATCTGTTGAAAGTAAATAGAGAAGAAGATGCCCTAGTATATTGTTCTGATGTATATAGCTCTAAAACAGCACAATTAACTGTTAAAACTAATGCAGAAATGATTATAGGTAGTAAAGATACATGTCAAATTCAATATATGAATCCTTATGTTGAAGAAGAACACGCTAGATTGATATATAAAGATAATGTATGGCATATAAGTGCTTTATCTAATACTAAGAATGTATATGTAAATAGTAAAAAAGTAATAAATAAGAAACTTGATAATGGCGATGTGATTTTTATCATGGGTCTTAAAATTATTGTAATAAAAAATAATATAATAGTTGATAATATTGATAGAATAAAAGTGGATAGTAATTTGTTTACTCAATCAAAATATCCAAATCAAAATGTTAAAGAATTTGAAGAAACTGATGAAGAAATAACAATGTATAAAGATTCAGATTATTTCTTTAAAGCACCTAGATTTAGAAATAACCCAGATAAAATAGTTATGCAGATAGATTCTCCACCTGCAAAGCAGGAAGAAGATAAAACCCCATTATTGTTTTCAATAGGTCCTATGCTTACTATGGGTATGACTTCTGCAGTAAGTGCTTTTACTGCAATAAATAGTGTGGTAACAAACCATAGGCCAATTAAAGAAGCATTACCTTCAATAATAATGGCTGTTGCTATGTTGTGTACAATGTTACTATGGCCACTACTAAATAAGGTATATAGAAAAAAGCAATATAAAGCACAAGAAAAAACAAGGGTTAACAAATATACAGAATATATTGAACAAAAAAGAAATTATATAAAGAATGTAATGCAAGTTCAAACTAATGCATTAATAGAAAGTTTCCCTGATTCTGATGAAATTAAAAAGACAATTTTGTTTAGAAAAACTAATTTATGGGAAAGAGAAAAAGATCAAGATGATTTTTTAAGAGTAAGAGTCGGTACTGGTACTGAACCCGTAAATATAGATATTAGATATCCAGAAGATCATTTCTCATTGAATGTTGATGATTTAAAACAAGTAACTAACAAATTAGTATCTGATTCTAAGGATTTAGAAAATGTTCCAATAACGGTATCTTTTGTAGATAAATATATATCTGCATTAGTAGGTGAATCACCAGTTATAGAGAAAGTATCATATGGAATAATATTACAACTTATGGCTTACTTTAGTTATGATGATTTGAAATTAGTATTCTTTACAAATGAAGAGAAAGCTCATTTTTGGGAATTTGCTAAAGTTTTACCACATTGTTTTAATGATGATAAATCAGTTAGATATTTTGCTGAAACAGTAGATGATATGAAACAAGTATCTAGTGCTTTAGAAGCAGAATTCCAAGCAAGAGCATTTAATGAGAAGGATTCTTCTCATAAAGA
Organism: uncultured Erysipelotrichaceae bacterium; assembly: GCA_902783915.1. Taxonomy (GTDB): domain Bacteria; phylum Bacillota_I; class Bacilli_A; order RF39; family UBA660; genus CAG-1193. Next base: position 6,415 of record CACZSX010000033.1, read on the forward strand.
TGCTAATTATAAATCATACAAACCATATTATTTTATAATTACAGATGATTTTAAAAATGCTAGAGATATAGAAATAGTAAAAAATGTATTAGATCAAAAAACAAATTATGGTTTTACATTACTTATATTGAATGATAAATTAACTAATTTACCTAATGAATGTATGAATTTTATATCTATTGGTCATAACAATAGAGGTGTAATTTTTGAAGATGAACTAGTAACTAATAAGCAAAAGAAATTTATTGCTGATTATGATGAAACATTAGATTTAACTGAATGTGCTATTAAATTAGCAAATATTCCTATTGATACAGTAAAAGATGAAGTATCATTCCCAAAATCTATTTCATTCTTAGAAATGTATAATGTAGGAAAAGTAGAGCAATTAAATTCATTTAATAGATGGCAAATAAATCAACCTATAAATAGTTTACAAGCTCCTCTTGGTATTGATAAACAAGGTAATATATTTAAATTAGATTTACATGAAAAATTTCATGGACCACATGGTCTTATAGCAGGTATGACAGGTAGTGGTAAATCTGAACTTATAATTACGTATATATTATCACTTGCAGTGAATTATCACCCTTATGAAGTTTCATTTATAATAATAGACTATAAAGGTGGTGGAGTTGCTCTTGCATTTGAAAATAAAGAAACAGGTAGAAAATTACCCCATATAGCAGGAACAATTACAAACTTAGATACTGCTGAAATGAATAGAGCATTAACATCTATAGAAAGTGAATTAAGAAGGAGACAAAAAGCATTTAATAAAGCTAGAGACTTATCAAATGAAAGTACAATAGATATATATAAATATCAAAAATTATATAGAAGTGGAGTTGTAACTGAACCTATATCACACTTATTTATAATTTGCGATGAATTTGCCGAATTAAAAACTCAACAACCGGAATTTATGGATCAATTAATAAGTACAGCACGTATTGGTCGAAGTTTAGGAGTACACTTAATTCTTGCCACACAAAAACCATCAGGTGTTGTAAATGATCAAATTTGGAGTAACAGTAGATTTAGAATATGCTTAAAAGTTCAAGAAAAAGAAGATAGTATGGATATGATTAAATCTCCTGAAGCAGCTATGCTTAAGAATGTTGGTAGATTCTATCTACAAGTAGGTTATAATGAATTCTTTGCTCAAGGTTTAGCAGCATGGAGTGGAGCTCCATATATCCCTACTGATAAACCAAAGAAAAAAGTGGATAATTCTATTAATTTTATTGATAATATAGGTTATGCTTATAAAAATGTAGATGATGAAAAAGACTCAAATCAAACTTCTAAAGAAGAACAATTATCAAGTGTAATTAATTATTTGATTGATGTTGCAAAAGAAGAAAAAATAGAAGTAAAACAACTATGGTTAGACAAAATACCGGAACTTATATATGTTGATGAATTAGCTAAAAAATATAATTATGTTGTAGAACATGGAGTTATAAATCCAATAATTGGAGAATATGATGATCCTGCAAACCAAAGACAAGATTTATTAACGCTTAATTTATCTAAAGGTGGAAATACTATAGTGTATGGAGCAGCAGGTAGTGGTAAGAATACATTTATTAGTAGTTTAGTATATTCTACTATTACTAATCATAGTGCAGAAGAAGTAAACTTTTATATTATGGATTTTGGATCAGAAATATTTAGAACATATAAAAAGGCTCCACAAGTTGGTGATGTGTTATTAGTAAATGATACAGAAAAAGTTAATAATTTATTTAAAATGTTATTTAATAAATTAAGTGAAAGAAAGAAAATATTAGCAGATTATAATGGTGATTTTAACTATTATAATAAGAAATCTGATAAAAAGATGCCATTAATTGTAGTAGTAATTAATAACTATGAAGCATTCTTTGAAAACTATGATATGCATGAAGATCATATGCTACAACTTACAAGAGAAGCATCTATGTATGGAATAGTATTTGTGCTTTCTGTAAGTACTACAAATAGTATAAGGTATAGACTAAGACAAAACTTTAAACAAGAATTTGTACTACAATTAAATGATGAAACAGATTATAGTTCTATATTAGGCAATATACACAAGATGTATCCTTCTAAAATGTATGGTAGAGGTTTAGTTAAATTAGATGAAGTATATGAATTTCAAACTTCTCATCCGTATAATCCAGAGCGTTTGTCAGAGTATATTTCAGAAGTATGTGAAAAATTAAAATCTGAATCGGATGTATTTGCTGAACAAGTAGCAGTACTTCCAGAAATAGTAACAGCAGATGATATAAATGCTAAATTGAAAGGAATTGATTCAATACCAATAGGTATAAATAAAAACAATTTAGCTGTATCTACTTGGGATTTTAATAACAATATTGGTACAATAATAAGTGCGTTAGAATTTGATAATATGAATTTCTTTATAAAGCCATTTATAGAACAATTTAAAGAAATAAAAAATTCTACAGTATTAGTATTCGATGCTGTAAATTTAATTACAGATTTGGAAAAGTCTAATAATATATATTGTTATAAAAATGATTTTAATAGAGTAATTGAATCACTAGAAGAAACAGCAGAAAAACAAAAGCAAGTATATATAAATAATAATTATAATAAAGAAATATTTAATGGTATTAAGCCTGTTGTATGTATTATAATTGGAATTGATTCATTATTGTTAAAATTAAGCCCAGAAGCAAAAAATAAATATAATACACTTGTTGAGACTGCAAATATGATTCAGACAATAAAATTTATTTTCTTTGATACTATTGATATATTTAAGAAAATGGAGTATGATAATTGGTATAAGGCTATAGTGAAAAATAATCAAGGTATATGGATAGGAAATGGTATATCAGAGCAATATACTTTGAAAATATCTAAGATAACCAGGGAATTACAATTAGACTTAGAAAATGGTTTTGGTTATGTAGTTAAAAGAGGAGTGCCTATTTTAACAAAATTCTTAACTACTGATGAAGGTTATAAAGGTGAAGAATATGAATAACAAGATATTAGTAGAAGTAATAGTTCCATTACTAGAAGAAAGATATGAAATGTTTATTCCAATTAATAAAAGAATAAGTGTAATAATAAAATTAATAGAAAAAGCCTTAAAAGAAATGACTAATGGTTATTATCCGAATAAGGAAAATTCGGTAATAATAGATGCAGAAACGGGAAATGTATTTGATATTAATATTACCGTAAAAGAATCAAAGATGATTAATGGTTCTAAAATAATATTAATTTAAGAAAGGTGGTGAGGGTGAATGAGTTTTAATATTAGTAATGATGGATTTGAAGGAAATGCAGAAGGATTAATGCAAAAAGGAAACAAAATACATACTCTATATAATGATTATATGGCTCAAAAGAGATTGGTAAATACTATCAAAGAAAGAGTCTCTAAGGCATGGAGTGGTGCTGATAGTACAGGATGTGTTACAGCAATGGATAGTTATGACAAAGATTTTGAGGACATGGGTGCTGTAATGGATAAAGTTGGTGAGGTTTTGTATAACCATGGACAAAGATTAGCTGATTCTATGGAACGTACATTAAGAGCATCTTCAAAATTATAAAATAAAATATATAGGAGGTATAATTATGGCAGTTCAAGGAATGTCTTATAGTGAACTAAGAGCATGTGCTGCTGATTTTGGAAAAGCAGCTGCTGAAATGGATAGATTATTTAATAATTTAAAAGTTGAAATGAATTCATTGGGTGATGTATTAAAGAGTAAGGGCGCTGATAGATTATATGATGCATATAAGGAATTAGAAAGAAAATTACCTGGTTATCCAGATAAAGTAAGAGAATTTGAAGCATTTATAAATACAGCAGTTGACCAATATGAAGCAAATGATGCTGCATTGCAAAGTGAGATTTAGGAAAACAAATAAGGTAACTTATTTGTTTTTTTGTACTTAAATGTTTGACTTATCATATAATTTATGGTATTATTTAGTAGTTTGAAAGACCTCGGTCTTCAACCACACTGATAAGGTTTTAAACGTAATGTGCCTTAAAGGGTGAGTCTAAGTTTATAAAGGAGGTAAATTATGAAAGCAATAATTGAAACTGGAGGAAAACAATATTATGTTGAACCAGATAAAGAAGTATATGTTGAAAAACTAGATGCTGAAGCTGGTAAAGAAGTTGTTTTTGATAAAGTTTTAATGGTTAATGGAGTTGCTGGTAAACCTTATTTATCTAATGTAGTTGTAAAAGGTGAAGTTGTTAAACAAGGTAAACAAAAGAAGGTAGTTGTATTTAAGTATAGACAAAAGAATAACTATCATAAAAAGCAAGGACATAGACAACCATATACAAAAGTTAGAATAACTAGTATTGAAGAAAGATAATATGATAAAAGTATTAATTAAAAAAGATGAGATTAGTATATCTGGACATGCCCTATATGATGAGTATGGTAAAGATATAGTGTGTGCAGCAGTAAGTTCTACTGTAATAACTACTATTAATGGCATTTTATCAATTGATAAAGATGCTATTAAAGTTAATGAAAAAGGTAGTGTTAGAATAGAAATACTAAAGCATACAGATGTAGTTGATAAATTACTTAATAATATGATTAATTTATTAACTGAATTACAAAAAGATTATAAAGATAATATAGATATTAGGAGGTGCTAACATGATGAAGTTTAACATTCAATTATTTGCACATAAAAAAGGACAAGGTTCTACAACTAATGGTAGAGATTCTGAATCAAAGCGTTTAGGTGCTAAAGCTTCTGATGGTGAATTTGTTACTGGTGGTTCAATTATATATCGTCAAAGAGGTACTAAAGTATTCCCAGGTACAAATGTAGGTAAAGGTGTTGATGACACTTTATATGCTAAGATAGATGGATATGTAAAGTTTGAACGTAAAGGAAGAACTAAAACTCAAGTAAGTGTGTATGAAACTAGATAAATCTAGTTTTTTTCTTAATTTTAAAGTATAATTTATTTGGGTGAAGTTATGAAAAATTTAGAAATAACTGTAAAAGTAAATTGGAGTTTTGAAAAGTTAAATGAATATTTGCTAAGAAATGATTTTAAAATAGTTGATGAATATGATCTGTATGATAAATATATGATAAATAAAGATTTAGATATAACTAATATGAAGGATCTAGATATATTAGATAAGTGTATATTAGCAAGAAAAATTGGGAATTCTAAAGAATGTTTAACATATAAAGAAAAAAAATATGATAAAGATGAAAATATAATAAGTCAATCTAAAGTAGATTGTACAGTAAAAGATTTAGATACAGCAATAAAATTTATGGAATCTATTGGATATAAGATATTATTTGAAATATATGATAAACTTATTGTTTATTCAAATGATAATATTGAAATATGTGTTCAGAATGTTAATGATAAATATTTAATGATAGAGATGGAAGATGTTGGTGACAGAACTAAAAATCATCATTATGATAATATAGAAGATATGATAAGAGATTTTGATAAAATTGGAATTAATTATGATAAGAGTAATTATTTTGTTAAAAAAGCTCAAATAATATTAAATGAGGTGAGATAATGTTTGTAGATGAAGTAAAATTAAAAGTAATTGCAGGAGCTGGTGGCGATGGATGTACTGCTTTTAGAAGGGAAAAATTCGTACCAAATGGGGGACCAGATGGTGGCAATGGAGGAAGAGGTAGTAACATAATATTCACTGTAGATAAAGGACTTCGTACATTACTAGATTTAAAGTATAAAAAAGAGATAAAAGGTAAAAGAGGAGAACACGGTTCTGGTAAAAACCAATATGGTAAAAATGCCGAAGATATAATAATAAAAGTGCCAGAAGGAACAACTGTTACTGATGTAGAAAGTGGTATGATTATTGCTGACTTAATTAGTGAAGAAGATACAGCAATAATTGCATATGGAGGAAGAGGAGGAAGAGGTAATAAAGCTTTTGCAACACCTACAAATCCAGCACCAGATATATCAGAACATGGTGAACCTGGTGAAGAAAGAAATATAAAAGTAGAATTAAAGATGCTTGCAGATGTAGGATTAGTAGGTTTACCAAGCGTAGGTAAGAGTACCATATTATCACAAGTATCAAGAGCAAATCCTAAAATAGCAGCATATCATTTTACAACATTATCACCTAATTTAGGTGTAGTAAAAACTAAAGATAATAGAGTATTTGTAATGGCAGATTTACCAGGTCTTATAGAAGGGGCATCTAAAGGTGAAGGACTAGGAGATAAATTCTTAAGGCATATAGAAAGAACAAGAGTTATATGTCATGTAATAGATATGAGTGGGTCTGAAGGTAGAGATCCATATGAAGATTATTTGCTTATAAATAAAGAATTAGAAGAATTTTCGCCCAAATTATTAAATAAGAAACAAGTAATAATTGCTAATAAGATGGATCTAGATTCATCTAAAGACAATTTAAAATTATTTAAAGAAAAAGTAAAATTACCAGTATTTGAAATAAGTGCAATGATGAATATTGGTTTAGATGAAGTAATAAATCATCTTGCAGATATATTAGATGAAGTAGAATCTCAACCATTATATCACGATAGTCAAATAGAAAGTCACGTATTATATAAATTTAAAAAGGAAAAACCTTTTACTATTGTTAAAGAAAGTGATGCATGGGTAGTAAGGGGAGATGTAGTTGAAAAATTATTTAAAATGACTAAGTTTAATTCAAATGATGCAACATTAAGATTTGCAAAGAAACTAAAAAATATGGGTATAGATGAAGAATTAAAGAAAATGGGAGCAAATAGTGGAGATACAGTAAGAATTATGGATTATGAATTTACTTATATAGATTAACATTTTTAAATATTATACATACAATAATATGAATAATATTAATACCTCTTCTATAGAAAGTGAGGAGAATTTGTTGGGAATATTAACTAAAAGAGAACATCAAGTCTTTGATTTATTGGTTCAAAATAAGACTACTAAAGAAATCGCAGATATGTTAAATATAAGTGAAAAAACAATTAGAAATCATATATCTAATGTAATGCAGAAACTTGGTGTAAAAGGAAGAACTGGAGCAGTAATCGAACTTTTAAAACTAGGAGAAATAAAATTTGAGAAAGTCACTAAGTGACTTTTTTAGTAAATATTTAAAATAAACTTGAAAATAGTATATAATGCGGTATAATAATATAAGAGAGGGAAGTAATATATGAAGAATAAAAAGAGAAGAGCATTTACATTAGTTGAGTTATTAGCAGTAATAGTAATATTAGCTGTAGTATTAATAATAGCAATACCACAAATAATGAAAACAATACAAGCTAGTAGAGAAGGGGCAATGACAAATAGTATAAGATTAATAGCTAAAAATGCAGATAGCGATTATTTGAGTAAGCGCACAGTAAATGAAAATTATAATGGATCAAATATTCTATGTACAGACGTTGCAAAAATAAGTAGTGATTATGAAGATTGTACAATTTCTTATGATTCTAATGGAGTAGCTACTGTAACAATAGTAGGAGCAAGTGATGGTAAGTTTAGTGGAATGACTTGTTCTGGAACAAAAGATGCTGTAACTTGCAATTAATACTGATTAAAAGACTTTTAAGTCTTTTTTTTTAATATATTCATATTATTAATTAGAGGTGTGATATGTTAAAAAATATTACTATGAAAAGATTAGCAATAGCGACAATTCTTTTATTTGTTTGTTTTTTATTTGTATTGTTTCCTAATAGTGAAGATGCAATAAATATAAAAGGAGAATCTGTAGAATATACAAATAGTAATCCTACACATGAAATATTTATGGTTAATAAAGATAATTATGTAGCAAGAACTAATGTATTATTAAATGAAAATGATACAGAAAAAAAAGTAAGAGAAATCCTAGAGTATTTAATTATAGGCGGTAAAAAAGAAAGTAATATTCCTAATGGATTCAGAAGTATTATTCCTAGTGGTACAGAAATAAAAGATATTAAAATTACAGATGGATTATTAAAAATTAATTTTTCAAAAGAAATATTAGATATTAGTGAAGAACTAGAAGAAAAGATGCTTGAATCTATAGTATATAGTTTAACATCTATTGATGGAATAAAAGGAATTCTTATATATGTAGAAGATGATTTATTAACAGTACTTCCTAAAACAAAAACTAATTTACCAAATATTTTAAATAGGAATATAGGTATTAATAAAGAATATGATTTAAATGATACAAAGAATATTACTAAAACAACAATATATTATGTTGCTAAAAATAATGATAATTATTATTATGTTCCAGTCACTAAAATAAATAATTCAAATAAAGATAAAGTAAAAGTAATAATAGATGAATTATCAAGTGGTCCAATATATGAAGATAATTTAATGAGTTTTATGAATTTAAATACTAAATTAGAAAAATATGAATTAAAAAATGATAATATGTATTTAACATTTAATAATTACATATTAGATAATTTAGAAGATAAAAAAATATTAGAAGAAGTAATATATTCAATAAGTTTATCAATTAGAGATAATTATAATGTTAAAGATGTTATATTCTTAGTTAATGATGAAGAAATAACAAAAAGTGTATTAAAAACTCTTGAATAAAGAGTTTTTTTGTTATATAATCTATTTGTCTTTTGGGTTATGTCCTCGTAGCTCAGCTGGATAGAGCAAT
>CACZSX010000034.1 GCA_902783915.1 uncultured Erysipelotrichaceae bacterium
ATCAGAATATATAGTATTATTACTATAATTTATTATATTAAAATTATCACTAATATTATTTAAGTCTTTAAATTGGTTTGTTGTACCTAAATTAATGATAAAATCAGTATCAAATTTAGGAAATAATGCATATCTATTTATTCTACCTATTATTTTTATAATGTTATCATACAGATCTATTTCATAACCTTTCCCTTCGCTCTCACTAGTTATTCTTACATTCATATCCAAATATTGCCATATTAATTTTTGTGTTGCCACATAGTCTTTCATCAAATACTCACCATTATATCCATATCCAAAATATCCTGCTAATAACACCAAATTATTATTTTGTATTTCTTCTGTTTCCGTATACTCATATTTAGTTATTGGTTGGTATATATCTAGGCAATAAGCTAGTTTACCATCTACATATGCATATGCAAGTTGTCCCCAATAAGTCATACCATCTTTCTCATAACTATAATACATATTTGGAATCCACTCTAATTCTAAATTTACAGTTTCTTCAGCATGTACTGTAACTACTAATAATAACATAAATAAACCTATTAAAATTTTTTTCATTTTATCCCTCCTTGAAAGAAAGATATCACTTTAAAAGTATTAATTCAAATTACAAAAATCGCATTTTTGAATTTCTTTAACTACAAAAAAGATAAATATTTATAACAATATTTATCTTTTTGTATTTTTATAATTAATATAAAACCTTTTTTGTAAATTTTTAATTATTTACTCTATGTACAACCATAGGAGTATCATATGTTATTCTTGCAAATGTATATCCTTTGTTCTTTGAATCATTAATAATACTTTTTAATGCATCAACTGTTTTAACATTATAACTCAAATCATGCATTAAAACTACATTTGATCTATTTGGAGATAGACCTTTCATTACATTTTTATATACTTCACTACTATTTTTAGCAACACCCGCATCTCTACTATCTACATTCCAATCAAAATAATGATATCCTCTTTCTTTTACAGAAGTCACTAACCTTGTCATTATTCCTTTATTAAAATTACTTATAGTATTTGAACTACCACCAGGGAATCTTATTATATTTGAATCTATTCCTGTAGTATCTTTTACTCTAGTTTTTAAGTTTTCTAAATCATTAAAATATGCCTCTTCTGATGCATATATCGTCTTATAATTATGTGTATAACTATGTAATGCAATAGTATGCCCTTCATTTACTATTCTTTGTACCATAGAATCATAAAACGAATTATAATTAACTACAAAGAAAGTCGCTTTTACATTTTCACTTTTTAATATATCTAATATTTTAGATGTATTTGAACTTGGCCCATCATCAAACGTTAAATAAATAACACCATTATTATTGTCTAATCTGTTAACCATTCTTTTTGTACTATAACTATTCCCACTTGAATCTTCTACATTATATATTATTTCATATTTTCCAGGTACATCTAAAACTTTATCTTCTATTTTAACTTTATCTGTTATATCCCCATCATAATTATCACTTGCTGTATAACCTTGTTCAATATAATCCATACCTCTTGATAAATATATTTCATTATTACCCTTTAATTCAATGGTAGGGTTTACCTTATCAACTACATTAACTATCCTTGTATTACTTATTTCTTTATTATGATATTTTAAAGAATATTTAACACTATATTTACCAACTTTATCACTATCAACATTATTAATTACTTTAACTTGTTTTTCTAACACCTTACTATCTAGGTGTACTACTTCAAAACCTTCATCTATATATTTATTAAATACATCAATACTTATTACATTTTCACCCTTAATATTTAAAATGGGTTGTTTTAAAAATTTATATCCATAATAACCAATAAATACAATCAAAGTAAAAAATATCAATGCACATGGTATAACTACTTTAATTGATACATTTTTCTTTATTAAAATAAAAGAAATTGATAACACGAATAATAAAATTACTAATACATATATTCCTACATACAACCCACTCATACTACTACTCCTATTTTTATTATACATCAAATATATAAAAATAATAAAAAAATGTACATACTGTACATTTATCTATTTAATATATAAAACCCATAATTTAAATATGTTGCAAATAATATCCATAACAAATATGGTATTTGTAAATATGCTGCTGTCTTATTAATCTTATAAAACTTTTTAATCATAATTATTACTATTACATCTAATAATATAATCCATATAAGAGATAATAACATATTCTTAACTACAAAAAATAATATAGGCCATACAAAATTAATGCCCAATTGTATTAAATATGTTTTTAATGATTCATTATCATCACCAGATTCATAAATTAAATATGAACTTATACCCATAAGTATAAATAATATTGTCCATACTATAGGAAATAATATACTAGGTGGTGCTAAAGGTGGTTTAATAAGAGTTGTATATGTATCCATACTACCACTTGTAACTAAAGCAGATAATCCACCTATACCTAAACTAATTAATAAACTAATAACTAAATTTTTCATATTCATCACCATTAAATTCTATTCCAATACATTTAAAATTTTCCCTTTTTTATTTCTATCATAAAAATTTATTTTACCATTAATATCAACAGTACTTAAAAGAATATCTTCTAACTTCTTACCTCTTATTTTTAATTCCTTATTTAACCAATCAATATCCCTATTTATTGCTTTCAAATTATGTTCCATTACTTTACCATCAATTATTATATTCGCACACAAACCCTGTTTCTCAACCTTTAAATTCATATCTTTAATAGTTACATTTCTATTACTACCATTAGGCATAATACTTAATTCACCATTAGCCTCTACAATAGCATATTCAATTTCAGATATATCATAATAACCTTTTATCCTACATTGCTCAAGCATATCATTAATATCATACCTAACCTTATAAAAACTATCTTGAAGTATCTTACCATGCTCAATTAATATAGTAGGAGTCCCCATAAAAAATCTTCTTAATTTAATGCTTTTAATAGAAAGAATAGATACCAAATAAGCAATACCTCCAAATATGATTACAGCAAGAATTCCATATACCTCTTCTGATTCAAGATTAATAGTCATCTCTGCTGCAAAATTACCAATAGATATACCTATCACATAATCAAATAAACTAAGTTGAGATACTTGTTTTTTACCTATTAACTTTGTAACAAGAAATAACGCTACTAAAGATACCAAAGCACGAAACACAACATTTAATAACTCATTAATATTCATATAACCACCACTACTAGTATGTACATTTATATATAAAAAAA
>CACZSX010000035.1 GCA_902783915.1 uncultured Erysipelotrichaceae bacterium
ACTTTAGAACTTATGTTAATTGATACTTTTTCTAAGTCTTCTTGTTTTATATAACCATTATCAATTAAAGATTGTACAGTTATACATTTTCTATCTCCTTGATTTATAAGACCATTCATTAATGTATTATCATTAGTTGAATATTCTTTTGCTGCATCCATTATTATTGATTCAGATATTTCCCTATCTCTATTTTTGCCTATACCCATTAACCCTGATACTTTAGGAAAAATAAAAGTAAATATAACGCCTAATATTATAATTACTGCTAATAATTCTATTAAAGTGAATCCTTTTTTCATAATGCCTCCTACTATACCTTAATTGTATATTTTTGATTTTTTTATGTCAAGAAAAAAAGGACTACTCCTTTTCATTAGTCATATAGTTGGCATTTACTTCTTCGTCTATTTGTTTATCTACATCTTCTCCAATAATTTCCCAAGGTTCTTCATCTTCCTCTACTAATATTTTAGCTTTAGTATCGCCTATTATTTCTATTCCTAACTCTTTATCAATTGTATATACTATATCATCACCCTTTATTTCAACCTTTGAACATGTAGGTTGCTTCAAACTTCTTACTATTACCTCTGTGTCTTCAGTAATATTATTACTGTCTTTTGCTTTTATACTATTTGTATCACTATATTTTATTTTTTTGGATATTACATTTGTTTTAGTATCATTATCATATGAATACCATATATTTACATCAAAACTACCATCTATAACTATTTTACCCGCTTCTGGATATCCTTTAAAATTATGATTTATTACCCAGCATCCAAGTACTGTTGTTGGTTTTACATCTGGAGTTATAGTATAAGTATCATGATAATCTTTTTTCCCTTTCCCTATTACTGCCTTAGTAACAATTTCTTTATATACTGCCATAGTATCCCTCCTCATTTTAATTTATGATTAAAACCCAAAAAGGTGTCAGTTATTTTTTACTAATATCACATCATCACCTATTTTTACTATTTGATCAAAATATATTTCTATTTCATCAGTATTAGAAAAAAATTTAAATGTAGTTTTATCTGCTATTAGTGATTTAATAATACCTTTATCATCAATGTTAATATCTATTATATTACCAATTTTTACCCCATCACTTATATTTATAATATCTTTCTTTTGTAAATCAGAAAGTCTCATATACTTCACCAATATATTTTATTAAAAATTTAAAAAAAAATAACAAATAAATTGTTATTTTATTAGTTTTTTTATATTTTTAATTGCATCTTTTTCTAATCTTGATACTTGTGCTTGACTTATTCCAATTTCTTCACTTATTTCTATTTGTGTTTTTCCCATTAGATATCTATCTATTAATATTTTTCTTTCTTTTTCTTTTAATTTATCTATAGCATCTCTTAAATATATATTTATATCCCAACTATTAATATTTTCTTTTTTATCTTCTAATTGATCTGATAAATATATAGTATCTCCACCATCATTGTATATTGGTTCAAACATACTTACAGGTTCTTTTAATGAATCAAGTGCAAGCGTTATATCTATTTCATCTACTCCTAATATTTTAGCTATTTCTTCATTAGTAGGCTCTATTCCATCTATTGTTGTAAGTTCATCCTTTAGTTTTAATGTTTTATATGCGATATCTTTTATACTTCTTGATATTCTTAAACTATTATTATCTCTTAAATACCTTTTTACTTCTCCTAAAATCATAGGAACTGCATATGTAGAAAATTTTACATTATGTGATAAATCAAAATTATCTATTGCTTTTATTAAACCTATACATCCTATTTGAAATAAATCATCCATATTATCAGTTCTATTATTAAATTTTTTTAATAAACTAAGTACTAATTTTAAATTGCCATTTACCAACTTTTCCTTAGCGCTTTTATCACCACAACTCAATTTAAAGAATAATTCATTCATTTCTTTATTACTTAATACTTTTAAATCATTTGTATTAATACCTGTTATATCCACTTTACTTTTTGCCATAATATCCCTCTAAGAAAATTATGGCTTTTTTCGTTACTATCTATTCATGCTTTAACAATATTCTTTAATCTTTTTATTACCTTCTTTTCAATTCTAGATATATAACTTTGACTTATTCCAAGCATATCAGCAACATCTTTTTGCGTTACTTCTTCATGCCCAAATAAGCCATATCTAAGTATCATTATTTTTTTATCTCTCTCATTTAATTTATCAATCTCTTCTACTAATAATTTTTTATCTATTTTATCTTCTAATTCTTTAGGTACAACATCTTTATCTGTTCCTAGTACATCTTCTAAATGTAATTCATTTCCTTCTGCATCATAACTTAATGAATCTTCAAATGATATTTCTGTTTTTCTTCTTTTATTTTTTCTTAAAAACATGAGTATTTCATTATCAATACATCTAGATGCATATGTAGCAAGTTTTATATTTTTTTCTTTTTTATATGTGTTTATTCCTTTAATTAAACCTATTGTACCTATACTTACTAAATCTTCCAAATCAACACCTGTATTTTCATATTTCTTTGCTAAAAACACAACTAATCTTAAGTTATGTTCTATTAGTTTATTTTTTGCTATTTCATCACCAAATGAAGATAGTTCTAGGGCTTCATCTTCTTCTTCAGAAGATAAAGGTGGTGGTAGTATATCGCTACTTCCTACGAAATATACTCCTCTTTTAAGCAACTTACTAATTAAATATTTTATTTTTTCTAACATAGTCCCTCCATATTGTTATTTAATATACAATCTATTCCATCTATATTTATTTTATTAAATGAAAAACCTATTAATATATTTTTGTATATGATATCATTTACTATTATCTTATTTGCTTTAATACACCGCATAATATTACTGCTATTTATATTTGAATAAGGTACAAGTAATTCCTTTTCATTTGATACATATTTTTTTATTTTATTATAATTAACTATTACTATAGGTCTACCTTTATATGGGTCCATTAAATTATTACCTGTATCTAAATAACCATTTAGTAATATATTTTTTTTATTTTTAAAATATATGTTTACTTTATAGTATTTAGAATAATTATTTTTTAAATCTTTCATTTCTTTTATATAAAAATATATAAGTATTGGACTTATTATTAATATTGAAATAACATTTATACTTACTCCATTATGATAAAATATTAATCCATTGTTTTTATAACTAAATTCTATATTTAATAAATATAATGCGCCTCCTAATACTATACTTACTAAGTATAAAAAAGTTATATTTTTAATTGTATATTTTATATCTTTATAGTTAAAAGTAGTAATACACATAAGTATTGCTATTAATATTTTTAAGAAAAATAATGTTATCTTTTTTATTGGTAAAAATAAAAATAGTATTGATAGTCCACCCACTATACTACCTAATATAATTTTATATATTCTTACATTTCTTCTTAATATTAGTGATACTGATAAAAGTAATATAAAGTCAAAAAATATATTTATGAAAAATAGTAAATCTATATATACTTTCATGCTATCACCTATTTTATTGTATAAAAAAATAGACAAATAATTTGTCTATTTTTAGAAATTACATCCAGATGCTTTAATTTTATTTACTGCTCTTACATGATCATTATAATTAGTTGTAAATACTGTTTTACCTGTTTTACAATCTGCAACATAATAATAATTTATTGTTTCTTTTGGATTTATACAGGCTTCTATAGCACTTTCTCCTGGGTTACCTATAGGGCCAATTGGGAATAATACATTCGAATGTCTTGTATTATATGGATTGTATGTATTATATTCTTGATAAGTAAGAGGTCCTGTCATATCTTTTTTTAATGCATAGTACGTTGTTGCGTCACAGCCTATACTATCACCACTATTTATTCTATTATATAAAACTCCTGCTATTTCTTTTCTATCTTCTTTATATGTACCTTCTAATTCTACTACACTAGCAAGTGTCATAAATTTATGTATATTTAATTTTTTGCTTTCAATATCTTTTTTATATTTAGTCAAAACCCTATTTGTTTCATTTAACATAACACTAAATATTTCTTCTACTTTTACATCTTTATCTTTAAATGTATAAGTATTTGGATATAGATATCCTTCTAAAGGATAATATATATCTTTATTTTTAATATCATCTGTTAAAAACCAATATTTTTCTATCAATGAATCAATATATTCTTTATTATTAAGTAAATTATATATATCTTGTTCAGTATTATTAGTATTATTAGTTATTACTTTTACATAATCTCTTATATTCTTACCTTCTATAAAAGTGAGATTTATATTATATTTATTTGTTACCTTACCAGTTGATATATTTTTTATTATTTCCTTTGAACTCATAGATGAATTTAAATCATATGTACCTGCTTGCATATTGTATTTACCTAGTTTTACATATACTTTTGAATAAAATTTACTTCTTATCAAATTATTTTCTTTTAGTAAATCTAAAATGCTATCAACACTCATACCTGGATTTATAACTATTTCTACTTGTGTTTTTTTATTATCTACTTTTCTTAATCCAAGATTATATGCTATTAAAACTATATTGAATACTAATAGTATTAATATTATCATTGCTATAATAATTCTATCTATTCTAATTCTTTTCATACTGCTCACCAAAGACATTATATCATAAAAAAGAGAGGTTTTAAACCTCTTGTATTACAGTAATTATCATAGGTTTGCATTCAGTTTCTAAATATAAGTATTTCCCCACATCTTCTCTTATTGCATTCTTTATTTTATTATATTCCACGTAATTATTAGATGTGTTCTCTATTATTTTTTCAAGCGAAATTCTCTCTATTTCTTTTATCAAATCTGCACTATCTTTAACATATACAAATCCTCTTGTAAGAATAGTTGGGCCTGCTAAAACTTCTTTTGTCTTTTTATCTAATGTAGCACATACCACTACTATTCCATTATCACTAAGCATTTCTCTATCTTTTAATACTAATGCACCTATATCTTCGCTTGATGTTCCATCAATCATTATATCTCCAACTTCAATATGTTCAAAGTTATCAATTAGATTACCATTTTCAAATGTTATTACATCTCCATTAAGCTTTAGTAATATATTTTCTTTAGGCATACCTATTTTACTTGCAACATCTGCATTTGCAACTTGATGTCTATATTCGCCTGTTATTGGAAAATAGTATTTTGGATTTATCAAGTCTAGCATAAGCATTAAATCTTCGCTTGAAGCATGATATGTAATACTATTTCTTGGCAAGGTTACTACTTCTGCACCTAATCTTGATATACTATCCATTATTCTTACAGCTATCTTTTCTACTGAATCAGTTATAGAATCAAGGAAAAATACTGTATCTGTATTTTTAATTTTAATATATTTATCATAACCATTTAATATTCTTTCCAGATTAGAGAATGGTCTTTCATTATCAGAAGATGTAAGTATTACTGCATCCCTATCATCTAGATTAGATAAATCTCCTATTTGTTCTCTATCTATAAATATATAATTATTATCTAATAAATATTTAATCATGCTTTGTAATGTTTTACCCATTATTATTAATTTTCTATGAGTTTTAGATACTTCATCAAATAATTCTTGTATTCTACAAACGTTATTTGAAAATATATTAAATATTATTCTATTTTCATTTCTAATTAAAGTTTCCTTTATTACATTTGCTATTCTATGATTTGGGCTTGTATATCCTTTTTTATCTGCATATAATGATTCCGCCATAAGGCATAGTACACCTTGCTTCCCTACATATGCAAGTTTGCCTATATCGGTCTTAAAACTGTCTCTCATAGTTGGATCAAATACAAAATTACCAGTATACACAATTGCTCCATCTTCTGTATTTATTACATATCCAACATTATCTGGAAGAGAATGCGTCAAACTGATTGGAAATACACTTATATCTCCAAAATTTATTTTTTTGTGTGGAGATATTTCAACTAAGTTATTAGCAATTACTCCTACTTCATTTAAATTACTTTTTATAAAATCAAGTGTGAATTTTGTTGCAAAAACTTTAATGCTTGGCATTTCTTCTAATATGTTTTTTAATGCTCCTATTTGTTCTTGATGTGCATGTGATATAAATATTCCCTTTACTCTTTTTATATTGTTTTTTATGTATGTATAATCAGGTATTATGTAATCAACACCTAAAAATTTTTCATCTGCATATTTAAGCCCTGCTTCAAAAACATATATGTCTTCATTAATTTCTACTACATACATATTTTTTGAGTTTTCATTTAATCCGCCCAATGCAAAAATTTTAATTTTACTCATTAGTTTAACCTCCATTTCAATTTGAAAAGACAATGCGTAAAAATTATATCAAATTATTTATTAAAAATCAAATGTCATTTTTTATAAAAACAAAAAGACAAAATAAATTGTCTTTTTATTTTTGTAATTCTTGAAGTTTTTTCTTTTCTTCTTCTAATTTTTGTCTATCCATTTCTACTATCTTAGCAGGTGCTTTATTTACATAATTTTCATTTGATAATAATTTTTGCCTTCTTTCTATTGATTCAGTAAGTATTTTTATTTGAGCTTCTTTTGCTAATTTTTCTGCTTCTGTTTCTACTTTTTCAAAGAAAATTGTTGCTTTAATTCTGTTTGAAAATACTTTATATGCTTTAATACCTAATGGTTCTTTTACTAGGTTTTGATCTAATTTTAGCATTTTTACAATTATGTCATTGTCATCTTCAGTATCAAACATTACTTTTGCTTCTTTAGTTATATTATTCTCTGCTTTTATATTTCTAAACTTTTTAATAAATTCAACTGCATCATCTACTGCATTTTCCTCAGATTCAAATATTAATTTTTTATCATATTTTGGATATTCAGAAATCATTATATCTTTACTATCTTTAATTGGTAACACGGAATATATTTCATCTGTTACATATGGCATGAATGGTTGTAACATTTTAAGTATTCCTGTTAATACATAGCATAATGTTGATTGTGTGCTTTCTGTATTTATAGAATATTTTGCCATTTCTATATAATAATCACAAAAATAATTCCATGTAAATTCATATATATATCTACCAGCGTTATTAAATTCATATTTATCCATGTATTTTTTTACAATATGAATTGTTTTTTCAAATTTAGATAATATCCATTTATCTTCTGGTTTTAAGTTTTCCAATTTAATTTCTTTTAAATCTTCTATATTTGATATAACAAATCTTGATGCATTCCATATTTTGTTTATGTAGTTCCATGCTGCTTTTATTTTTTCTTCGTCAAATCTCATATCTGTACCTGGTGCAACATCTGTTGCAAGGTAATATCTTAATGCGTCAGCGCCATATAATTCTACCATATCAAATGGATCTATGCCATTACCTAAACTTTTTGAGAATTTTCTTCCTTGCTTATCTCTAATAAGGCCATGAATTAAGCAATCTTCAAATGGTCTTTTACCTAATAATTTTTCTCCTTGGAATGTCATTCTACATACCCAAAATGGAATTATATCATAACCAGTTACTAATACATTATTTGGATAATATCTTTCTAATAATTTAGTATCATCTGGCCATCCAAGTGTTGCAAAAGGCCATAATGCACTACTAAACCATGTATCAAGTACATCATTATCTTGTACCCAACCTTCACCAATTGGTGCTTCCATTCCTACATATACTTCATCATCTTTATACCACGCTGGTATTCTATGTCCCCACCATAATTGCCTTGATATGCACCAGTCATATGTTATTTCCATCCAGTGATTCATTGTTTTTTCATATCTAGATGGTACAAAATTTACTTTTTCATCTTTCTTCTTTTGTGTATCTAAAACTGTATCTGCAAGGGATCTCATTTTAACAAACCATTGCTTCTTTATCATTGGTTCTACCATAACTCCTGTTCTTTCAGAGTGACCAACCTCATGTACAAGAGGTTCCACTTCAAGAAGTAAACCTTCTTTTTCTAAATCTTTTAATACTGCTTCCCTGCATTCTTCTCTAGTCATACCTTCATATTTAAATGCATTCTCGTTCATAGTTGCATCATCATTCATACATACTATTCTTTCCAAATTATGTCTATTTCCAACTTCAAAGTCATTAGGATCATGTGCTGGGGTAATTTTAACACATCCTGTGCCTTTTTCCATATCTGCATGTTCATCTGTTATTACTGGTATTTTTTTATTCACAAGTGGAAGTATTACATTTTTTCCAACATATTTTTTGTATCTTTCATCTTTTTCATTAACTGCTACTGCAGTATCACCAAATAAAGTTTCCGGTCTTGTGGTAGCAACATCTAAGTATTCTTCACTATCTTCTAATTTGTATTTTATATGATAAAATGCACTTTTTTCTTCACCATATACAACTTCTTCATTTGATAAAGCTGTTTTAGCTACTGGATCCCAGTTTATAATTTTTTCTCCCCTATAAATTAATCCTTCATTATAGAAGTCTACAAATACTTTCCTTACCGCTTTAGATAATCCTTCATCTAAAGTAAATCTTTCTTTTGTATAGTCAAGAGCAATTCCAAGTTTTGCCCATTGTTCTCTAATAATACTGCCATGTTCCCTGGTCCAATCCCAACAAGCTTCTAAAAATTTTTCTCTTCCATATTTATATTTATCTATGCCTTTATCTTTTAATCTTTTTACAACTTTTGCTTCTGTTGCTATAGCAGCATGATCCATTCCAGGCAGCCATAGCGTATCATATCCTTCCATTTTTTTGTAACGAATTATAATATCTTGTATTGTTACGTCCCATGCGTGTCCAAGATGTAAAACTCCTGTAACATTTGGAGGTGGAAGTACAATACAATATGGTTTTTTATCAGAGTCTTCTTGGCATTTAAAATAATCTAATTTCTTCCATTTATTATATTTTTCTTCTTCTACTTTTTTATGATTGTATTTTGCATCTAGCATATTAACACACCCTTTCATTTAAATAAAAAAATCTATAATCTAAGGGTCCAAAAGGACGGTTCCACCTTAGTTCATAGATTCTATGCACTTAATTCTTAACGCGAATAACGTCATTATCTACTCTATTCAATAATGATACTCCCAAGCTACATAATATATATTCTTTATTAGTTTCCACCAAACACTAACTCTCTATTAAATCGTATATAAAACCTCTTGATCACAGTAACAATTGCTATTATAACACATATATTTTTTTTGTAAACTAATTAACCTCAACTATTCTATATATTTTATAAGTTTTTCCATTATAAATCCCTTTATAGGTTATAGTATATGTACCTTCAGCATATATATTTAAATTTGTTGTTACCTTTACAGTACTAGACAAATCTTTACCATCTGATGTTTTAAATGTATATCCAGCTTCATTATATTTATTTCCTCTTGAAAGTATTACTTTACCCTCACCTAATAATATAAATTCAACTTCATCAGTACTTAACCCAGATGTCCTCATTACATCATCCTTCAATTTATTTGATAATAATCTTGTATTATTTAATACTATTAGCATTGTTCCTAATAACAAAAGGAAGAACACAAGTAAAATATAAACATAAGTTGACATTATAAAACCATTTTTTTTCATATTGCACCTCTATTCTACTAAATATGATAACACAAAAAAAACAAAAAATCATTATTTAATAATGATTTATTTTTTTGTAGGATATGCTTGACTAATTAAAATTTCACTTTTGTATATATAATCAACTATTTTTTTTATGTTTTTACAATTAATAATTTCATTAAAAGTAAAGTTTATTTTATTTGGAATAGATATTAATGTATAAAAAAGAATTTTTTCTTCTTCTTCTAATGGATATTTATCTTCATATTGCTTCATTAATTGTTCAAAATTAGATATAGAATAATTCATTTTATAAAAATTATATAAGTCTAATATTGGACTACCATTGATAGATTTTTCCCAATTTATTAAATATAAATCTGAATTTCTAAGCACATGATTTAAATCCATATTATTGTACAACCTAACTACTCTTTTTTTATTGTTTGACTTTACGATATTATACCATTTTATAATATTTTGTTTTGAATAATTTAAAGCACCAAATATTTTTGATATATTTCTTGCAATCAAATATTCTGATGGGCTCATAAACATATGTCTTTCTATAGAATCAATTAATTTGTCATAATATGTTTTCACATCTTCTATTTTTTGAACAGTATCTTCAAATAACTTTTTATATTCATTGATATCCATTTCTTTATAATATGTTGTTTTGCTGTGCAATAAACCTATTAAGTTTATCATATCACATGCTTTTTCTTCTATTGGAGAAATTACATCATCTATATATTCATATACATAATATTTATTATTCTTAATTAGTATTTTAGGATAATGTTCAAACTTGACTGAATTTAAATAATCATAAATTTTTTCTATATCATTTGATTTGTTTTTTATTACGTATTTTTTATTATCTATTTCTGCAATAATACATTTACCCTTTTTATTTATACCTTTACATACACATTCCTTACCAAATATTTCATCAATTAATTTCATTTTTTGTATGTTGGTACTATTAATTTATCACCTAATTTTATAGTACTTATGTCATTATAATTTGATAAATCTTCTCTATTTACACCATATTTTTGGCATATGCTATCTATATTATCTTCATTTCTTACAATATGTACATTATATGTAACATATGCTTCATTATTTGGGTCAAAAGTTTTATATACTGGTACTTGTACATCGCTAATTTCTTCTTTCTCTTCTAAAAATAGATCTTTACTTTTTTCTTCTTCAGTACCTTCTATTTTATCGTGTTTTTCAATAATACGTTCTAATTCTGTATCATCATATGTCAAATTATCTAGTAACATATCAACATGTATTGTTACTTGATTATCATTAATTTCATAATAAAAATCATCTATATCGATTTTTACATCATCCAATGAATATTTATCATCTATTGCTATATCAAATGGGATTGAATCACTATATTTATATATATCTACACTTATATCATTTTCTTTATATTCTAAATATAATTCTAGTGTGCCTAAAATGTGCCCATCTTTTACTTCCTCTACTTTCTTATCTAGTGATATACTTGTGATCTCATCAATATTTGTTTCAAAATCAATATTTTTTGTAAATGGTACTATTTGTTTCATATATTCCTTCCTTTCATTAATTAATATGTAACAAATATTACTAATATGATTACAAATTTAATTATTAATACATTACATCATTTATAGTATGGTTTTAAAATTTTTTTATATATTTTTAATAGTTGAATATATTTTATTAGACATTTATATGCTTTAATAAGGAATGAATATTTATGAAAAAAAATATTAGTAATATACTATTTATTACATTATTAATTTTTTTGTCTTTTGAAGTATTAAAGGAAAGTGAAATTGTAATATCTACTGTAAAATCTTCTCTAATAATATGGCAAGATAATATATTTCCATCTTTATTTCCATTTTTTATAATATCAAATATATTAATAGAATTGCATTTGCCAGAAATATTAGGAGTTTTATTTGAAAATTTAATGTATAAATTATTTAGAATAAATGGGAATGCCTCTTTTATTATATTTTTAAGCATTTTAAGTGGATTCCCTAGTAGTGCAAAATATACTAAAGAATTATTAGATAAAAATTTAATAAATTCTGGTGAGGCTACTAAAATTCTTACTTTTACCCATTTTTCTAATCCTCTCTTTGTACTTGGAACGCTTAATATATTTATTAATGAAAAAAGTATAATTATTAAAGTTTTATTAGCACATTATTTAGGTAATTTTATAATTGGTCTCATATTTAGAAGTTATAAAATATCTAAACATAAAAAATCAGAAATTAATATTAGAGATATAATTAATTATCCTAAATATAGTTTTGGTAATATTCTAAGCAAAAGTATAAGTAATGCAATAAGTACTCTTTTGTTAGTACTTGGTACAGTAACTACTTTTTTAATATTAACTTCACTTATAAATAGTATATTAGATATAGATGGAATATATAGAGTTTTAATAAATGGTTTTTTTGAAATTACACAAGGATTAAAAAGTTTAGAATCCTTAAATATGTCAGTATATATAAAAGCATTATTATCAACAATTATGTTATCTTTTGGTGGATTGTCTGTACATATGCAAATATTAACAATTATAAGTGCTACTGAAATTAAATATTTTCCATATTTTATTTCAAGATTATTACATGCACTTATATCAATAATTATTTTTTATATACTAATGCTTTTTTAATTTTTTATTAAAAGTAATCGTTGATATTATTTAATTATTGTTATATAATATACTCGTATGATAATAATAAAAAGAATAAAATGGAGGGCTTATGATTAGAACTTTTGATTATGAAAAATTACCTATAGTTGAAGTTGTAAATGAAATAATGTATGATGCCGCTAAACGTGGGGCAAGTGATATTCACTTTGACCCTGAAGAACAAGAAATGCTTGTGAGAATTCGTATAGATGGTCAATTGATGAATTATACAACTATTCCAAATACATTAAAAAAGAATTTAATTACTCGTATAAAAATTATATCTGGTATGAATATAACAGAAACTAGATTGCCTCAAGATGGTGCAATAAAACAAACTATCAAAGATCAAAATTTGGATCTTCGTGTTAGCGCATTACCTACAAATGAAGGCGAAAAAATAGTTATTCGTATCTTAGATTATTCCATGAGTTTAAAAGGAATTGAATATTTAGGATTTAGTGAAAGAAATTTCAAAAAGATATCTAAACTTATAAATATACCTTCTGGAATAATATTAGTTACTGGTGCTACTGGTACAGGTAAATCAACAACTGTATATTCTATGTTACAGAAACTAAATAGAACAGAAACAAACTTAATAACTGTTGAAGACCCAATAGAAATGAATATAGAAGGAATAAATCAGGTACAAGTAAATAGTGAAATTGGGCTTAATTTTGCTAATGTACTTCGTTCTGTATTAAGACAAGACCCTGATATAATAATGGTAGGAGAAATTCGTGATAATGAAACTGCTAGAATTGCCGTTAGAGCTTCTATTACTGGTCACTTAGTATTATCAACAATACACACCAACAACTCGCTTAATACTATAGAGCGTTTGCTTGATATGGATGTCGAAAGATATTTACTCGCAAGTGCACTTGAAGGTATCATATCACAAAAATTGGCAAGAAGATTATGTGATAAATGTAAGAAAAAAAGACCTACAAATGAATATGAAAAAGAAATATTTAAGAAAGCATTTGGCATGGAAGTAAACGAAGTATATTCTGCTGTAGGCTGTGAAGAATGCGGCAATGGATATAAAGGACGTATTGCTATACATGAAGTACTACTTATTACTCAAGAAATAAGAGATGCAATTAGTAATAATATGCCTAAAGATCAACTACGTACTTTGGTTTATAATACCGATGTTAATACTTTATTACAAGATGGTCTAGAAAAAGTTGTTGCTGGTTATACAACATTTGAAGAAGTTGTAAAATTGATTGAACTAGATGATGATATTGATGATAATAAAATTTCAGCATATAAATTTAACTTAAATAAAGCATTAGAACAATCGGAAATTTCTAGAACTAGTAGAATTAATACTGCGGAAATAAAGCAAGCTTTAGAAAAAGATGATAGTAATGCATTATTTAAAGATGAAAATACCACTGATAACACTATGAATTTATTCAAAGATGAAAGTAATAATGAAGTTGAAATAATTGATGACAATAGCGAAATGTTTAATTATTAATAAAAAGAACCTATATGGTTCTTTTATTTTTTTATTTTTCTAATATACTTATACATTTTTAGCATCATATTATAAAGTTTATAATAAGGTTTACTAACTATTAAATCGAATTCTCCAACAAGTTCAATTACATCTGAGTTAAATCCTCTTTTAAAATCAAACAATCCATAATTTTCACTTTCTTTATCAAAATTACCATCTATTCCATAAAAATTTAATCTATTATAGTTGTTTTCCTTTGCATATTTAATAATTTCATATTGCATCAAATATTGTGCACCATATTTCATAAATTCTTTATATGACCCACCAAATAAATATACAATTTCTTTACCATAACTTATATATAATCCTACTGCTATTATCGGTTTTATTCCATATTTTTCGATTTCTAAGTCTATTTCTTTTTTTCTTTTATTTATAGAATCTATCTGTGATTTATACTCATTAATTTGACCTTGCTTTTTAGAATTTCCTTCTATAGTTTTTATTTTATCTTTTAAATTTTTAACGTCTGTCTTCATTGTATTTTTTAATTTTTCTAAGTCTATTTCCCCTAACATAATTCTTATCATATTGTTAGGTTTTAAAGTATCATACATAATTTGATAATACTCTAATGATCTATCTACAAAATCTCTTCTTTCAGCTGTGTGATTCATTACGCTTTTAAAATCTTCTATTTCTTCTTTCTCTGCTTCTCTTATTGTTATACAATTTTTTTGACTCTTATTTATCATCCATCTAGTTGTTTGCCTCATATCTTTTAGTAATTCGTCAATGGACTTATCCTTTAAATTTAAAACTGAAATCCATCTTGGCTCAAGATCTCTTTTTTCATTAGCATTTTTGTAAAAGCCATAATGTAAGTAGCCATTAGATTTTAAATGTTCTACAAAATCATCATTTGGTTCTGATATTGCATTACCATCTTTATCTCTTTTTATATAATCTACATATGGATTTATTTTCAAAAATATCCCTTTGTTTTTCTTTATGTACCTTTTTAACTGATTTGTAAATTCATCTAATAAATCAAAATCATTATAATCAATTACAAAACCTCTTGGAGAGTAATACATCTTTTTATTAATCATTGGGATTTTTCTACTTAAAAGTATACTTGCAGCTTTAACTTCTTTGTTATCTACTAAACCAACAATATTCATACTCCATTCAGTTTTGGCCTTGAATTTTGCCCATTCTATACTTTGAAAAAAATTATATCTATCAAATTTACAAATAAATTTTTCATACTCTTTTTCTTTTATTTCTACTAATTTCATATTTTCACCTTAATTATATTTTACCATATATTGATGCTTTTTTATAATATTATTTAGCAAAATCTTCTAGCAACGATTCTTCTTATGGAACTTCCTATTCCTCTTCCTATTTCATATATTAAACCAATGCCTTTTATTATGCTTGTAATAATGGCACCAGATATTCCTCCACCATTTATTTCTTTTAATTCTTCTTTTGTTAACTCCATATTACCTCCTAATTACAACGTAATGGTCTTGTATAACCATCAAATATTCCTGCTATAAAAGATATAAACCCACCTAATATTAAAAACTTATATCCAAATATACCACCACCATTTATTTCTTTTAATTCCTCTTTTGTTAATTCCATATTATTCCTCCTTAACTTTTAATATCTTATTAAATAATTTATTGCAAACATCAGAATGACTTATGTATATTATTGTCTTATCCATATATCTACTCAATATTTTTTCTATAATATTATACTCTTCACTAAGATCTATCCCGCTTAATGATTCATCTAATATTAATATTTTATTATTTTTTAATAATGCTCTTGAAAGAATAATTCTTTCTCTTTCTCCCATACTCAGGTTATTACCATTTTCTTCAATAATACTATTTAAATTTATATTTTTATATTTAAACACTTTATTTAAACCTGTTATTTCTAACACTTCATCTAAATGAGTACTATCGCTATCTAATACAATATTGTTGTACAAAGTATCATTGAATAATCTTTCATCTTGTGAAATATAGGTTATATATTTTGATACGTTTATTTTATTTATTTCTTCATTTCCAATGTATATCATATTTTTTGTTTCATAGTCTTTATTTAATAATCTAAATATTGTTGATTTACCGCTGCCAGAAACACCAGTAACAAACAATTTCTCGCCATAATTTATAGTATAGTTAAAATCCTTTATTATATTAGTATAATTATCATATGAAAAAGTAAGATTATAAAATTTAATATCATAGTTTCTTAGTTCAATATTATTTTCAACGCATTTATCATTTGAATATATTTCGTTAACTCTTTTTATTGAATTAATTCCTTTTTTTAATATAGGATTCAAATCACACATATCTTTAAGAGGTTCTATAAAATAAATCATTAATGAATCAAACAATATTAATTCACTTAATAGCAAATTTCCTCCATTTACCAATTTAATACCTAAAAACAATAATATATTTATTTCTACATAAATAATTATATTTTTAATCAAATTAAGGTTGTTATAAAGATTATTATATTTTTTACTTATATTTATAAATAAATCATAACTTGAATTAAAAATATTATGTCTATAACTTTTAATATTAAGATTTTTAATTGTATTTACTAAATTAATATTTTCAATTAATATTCCATTTTTTAGTGAATTGCATTCTTGTATTTTTTGAATTAAATCTTTCATTTTTTTATCAAATATTAGTATTACCATAAAATACACAAAACATGTTACAAAAAATATTATTGAAAGCATTAAATTTATTTTTATTAATAATATTGATGTAATTATTAGTAGACTTAGATCAATTAATATGAATATTGGAAATTTTATTAATAAATCTCTTATATATTCTACATCATTATATTTAGTAATTATATCACCTGAGATATTATTATTAAAATAATAATTAGGAAGCGATAGCATTCTAGAGTGCATAGTAAGAGTTATGTCATTATCAATTTTATTTTGTAGTTTTATTAATAATTTGTTGCGGAAAAAATCAAATGTTTCTTTTATTACTATAACAATACCAAAAAGTACTACTATACTTATTGTATTAAAACCATCTATTAGAGTCTTAAAGTAATAACTATTAATTAGGGTAAAAATAATAGAAAAGAATGAAAGTAATATTATTATTATATAGCTATATTTATTTTGAATTACTATATCAAAAAATTTTTTATAATTTTGTTCTTTTATTACATCTAATTTTCTTGCGGGTATTAATTCAATAATTATATTATTCCATATTTTTAAAAATTCTTTTTTATTATATCTTTTTATCCCATAATATGGATCAAATATAACTACATAATTTTGTGTATATTTGTATAATACAACATAATGATTATAACCATTTTCCAATACTATATGGCATATTGATGGTTTTGCTATAGTATCTAAATCTTCATATTGGCATTTTAGTCCTTTAGCATTAAATCCCAGTTTAGTTGAGGCCTCTATTAAATTTAAAGCTGTAATACCATTATTATTGCATCTTGCTAATTTTTTGATATTATCAAATGTATTATCACCCTTATAATATCTAATTATGGATAATAAGCACGCTACTCCACAATCTTTCAAACTACGTTGATAAACTTTTTTATACATGTTATCACTTCCTAATTAATTATTAATGATAACTTTAAATTTTCCTCTATAAAAAATAAAAATGGATATTATTTTTTAAAATATCCATTTTCTACATAATTTGTTTCATTTTCCACTATAAATGCTTTAGTATCTATTTGTTCTATAATTTTTCTTAACTCATATTCTTTTCTTTTATCCACCCCTATATAAAGCATATATTTAGAATTTGTATTATATCCTTTGCAGTCCATAACTGTTACTGCATAGCCAGCATCTCTTAGTATATCAACAATAACAATATTTTCAGTAAATACTTGCACCGCTATTTTACCTTTAATTAATTTACTTGCTAAAAGACCACCAATATATGTACCAGTTGCAAATCCAAGTGCATATGAAATAGCTATGAATATGCTACTATTATTAGTTGATAAAGCTTCTCTAACAACCAAAAACCATATCAAAACTTCTACAAAACCTATAAATGCAGAAATTAATCTTTTTCCTTTAACTACAAACATTGTTCTTATAGTTCCTAATGTAACATCTAAAATTCTAGCGAAAAATACTTTAAGACACAAAAAAAACATAACTTTCACCTCTATTATTATTCAAAATTATTAAAATTCTATAATCATTATAATATAATTATACTACATAGTAAATATTATACACTATTTTTTATATCGATATTATTGAATCTTTTTATAGATATTGTACCTAACAACAATAAATATATTATTAATAAATATATAGATGTTTTTACTTCCATACTAGAAAGTTGTTGCGTTAGATATATAGATAAGTCCCAATGAACATTTACAAAAATTTTTATAATTTGCATTGTAGAATATGCCAGCAATATTTTAGATGATGTATATAATATAAATGTAAACAAAACAGTTATTATTACATTATTTACCGTAACATTCATAAAAATTATTATAACTGGTAAGAGAATTAATATTGGTATTTTAGATAATATAGTAATAAATAAATATTTGTAAATGCTATATATTTGCATTTTATTGTTAACCAAAAGTACTGGTATTTTTAGACTACATGTTCCAAATATTATACTTCCAACTAATAATTGAAGTAAAAATGTGAATATGCAAATTAGTAGTAGCGATAAAATCATTGTTATATATTTGGAAAATAAAATTTTTGTTCTAGTTGTTGGCAGTATGAGTAATTGTTTTATTGTACCTTTATTATATTCTTCTGTTATTATACCACCAAAAATAATAAGAAATACTATAACTATAATTATTCCATATTCATTAAAAAAATTAATTAGTATTCCTCTTAAGTCATTAACTTTATTTATATTATATTTAGTGTCCATAATATATTTATTTATACCATTTAAATCATCATTATTTGCATAATTATCAAGTGCTGCATTTAAATAATTATAACCATACGATATATTATTATCTAATCTATACTTTAATGTTTCTATATATTTTTCATTTCCCATATTTTTTTTAATCTCGTCATGAACGAAACTTTTCCAATCATTATTTTCAAATCTATTTATGTAGGACTTATCATTAAAATCTAATACATTATCAAATACATATGATTGCCAAGAATTAGAACCATATTTATTTTTTATTCTATTTTTTTCTATAATATACTTATATTTTTCAATAGTATCTGGTGAACAATTAATACAATTTCCTATTTTTTCTTCATAGATTTCTTGTTCTTTTTTATAATTAACTTTTGTTTTAATATTTCCATTTTCATCTATTTTATATTTATAGAGTAAATTTGTACAAAAAACAAAAACTATAATTATGACCATACATATATATAATCTATTATTAAATATTTTATTAAATTCATTTTTAATTAAATTAATCATGCATACCTCCTGATGTTTCTATTAATATATCTTCTAATGTTTTTAATTTTGGAAATACAGAATATATATTTATCTTATTTTTGACTAAACTTTCTATTATTAAGGGTATAAATTCTTTATTGCAATTAACTTCAAAAGTAGTATTGGAAAGAATAACATTGTCAAATAATAAATTTATATTTTCTGTATTTGATACTTCGAAAATGTATCGTATATTGCCCATATTTATGTTGTCTATTTCATTATTCCTTTTATCAATTATTTTACCATTCTTTATTATAAACACTTTATTACATATATTATCTAATTCTGAAAGTATATGACTAGAGATTAGTATTGCTGTACCTTTTTCTTGTAATTTTTTTAATATGTTTCTAAGCATTTCAAAACCTTCCAAATCAAGTCCATTAGTTGGTTCATCTAATATCAACAATTTAGGATTATTAATAATGGCTAGCGCTATTCCCAAACGTTGTTTCATTCCTAGTGAATATTTTGACACTTTATCATCAATTCTATCTTTTAATCCAACCAATTCTATTATTTCGTCTATTTTATCATCAGTTATTTTATACATTTGCGATTTTATTTCCAAATTTCTTCTTCCTGACATCTTATTGTAAAATTCTGGATTTTCTATAATTGCTCCAATATTTTTTATAGCATTAATATAGTCTTTATCTACATCATATCCATTTATTATTACCTTTCCAGAATCTTTATGTTGCAAATTTAGTAATAATTTTATTATTGTTGTTTTACCAGCACCATTCATCCCAATAAAACCAACTATGTCCCCTGCATATATATCAAAGGAAACATTATTTATTATTTCTTTTTTACCTATTTTTTTATTTAAATTTTCACAATGTAAAATAGGATTATTCATAAATCACCTCTAATTAAATATTAAATAAAAAGTAATTAATTACCTCTAATTAATTACTCTTTTTCATATTTTCATAGAATTTGTATCTTTCTTTTACATCTTCTTTTAATTTTTTAAATAATTCTTCTGCTCTTTCTTTATTAACAATCTTTAATGCCTTAAATCTTGTTTCATTATCTATAAATTCATCTAATAAATCAAAATTTGGTTCTTTCATATCTAAATTGAATTCTTTCGTTTTAGAATTATATCTGAATATTGGATAATAACCTGAAGAAACTGCTAATTTTTGTTCTTCTATTCCCTTTTCCATACCATTTTTTATACCATGATTTATACAATGAGAGTACGCAATTATTATAGCTGGTCCATCATGTTTATCTGCTTCTATAAATGCTTTTATTACGGCATTCATATTTGCAAGTGATACTTGTGCAACATAAGTATTTTTATAACACATAGCAATTCTTGCCAAATCTTTTTTAGAATTTTCTTTACCATTAGATGTAAACTTTGCTATAGAACCTCTATTAGATGATTTTGAAGATTGTCCACCTGTGTTTGAATATACTTCTGTATCCAATATAAGTATTTTAGCATTATCATTTGTAGATAGTATGTGATCTATTCCGCCAAAACCAATATCATAAGCCCAACCATCTCCACCGATAGTCCAAATATTTCTTGCAATTACATATTCTTTTAGTGATGATAATTTGCTATTTTCATAATCAATATTTTCATATACTTCTTTAGTTATTTTATAATCATCATAATTATTTAACCATTTATTAAATAATTCTTTATTTTTACTTTCTATTTCTTCTTCCATTATTTGTTTTACTTTTGCTCTATTCCTATTGTATGAAAGAAGTAATCCATATCCAAATTCTGCATTATCTTCAAATAATGAATTTGCCCATGGTATTTTATAAGGTATACTTGGAAATGATGCACCATAAATTGATGAGCATCCAGTTGCATTCGCTATTGCTATTTTATCACCAAATAATTGTGTTAGTAATTTTATATAAGGTGTTTCACCACATCCTGCGCATGCTCCACTAAATTCAAATAATGGCTTTTTAAATTGAATTCCTTTTATAGTATTATTGATTTGATCTTGTTTTTCACTTATTTTATTTAAATATTCAAAATTATTATTATCTTTTACTTTTTCATAAGGTTCCATAGTTATTGCGCCAGATGGGCATATATTAGAACATATTGAACAACCTGTACAATCTAATTTAGATATACCTATCGTGTACTGATAATTAGAACCTATTGCTTTTCTTAAATTATCTTTTAATGATTTAGGTGCTTTATTTGCCTCTTCTTCATTAAGTAAATATGGTCTTATTACAGCATGAGGGCATACAAATGAGCATTGGTTACATTGTATACATTTATCCTTGTTCCATACAGGTACATTTTCTGCAATTCCCCTTTTTTCGTGTTCTGTAGTACCCAATATATAACTTCCATCTTTATATTCTTTAAAATCACTTACTTTTAATTTATTACCCTCTAGTGAGTTAATCATATCAAATACTTTGTTATACTTTTTTTCTTTAGTATCTATAAATTCTATTTCATTAAATTTAATTTTAATTTCTTTTAAATAATTTAATGCTTCATCTATTACTGCTTTATTCGAATCAATTACTTCTTGACCTTTTTTTAGAAATCTTTTTTCCACACTCATTTTTATTTTATCTATAAAATCATAGCCAAGTATGTCTAATATACAAACTTCTAAAATTGTACTTATTTTATTTTTTAATCCATATTTATTAGCAAGAGCATAAGCATCAATAATATAGAATTTAATTTTTTTATCTATTATTATTTTCTTCATATTGCCATCTAATAAATCTTCTACTTCTTTTTCATTTAATGAAGTAACAAATATAAATGTACCATTCTTTTTAATATTAGATAACATATCGTATTTACCCATATATGATTCTTTTGAGCACACTACTAAACTTGGATTATCTATATAATATTCACTTCTAATTGGTTTATTTGACAGTCTTATATGGCTTCTTGTAATACCACCGCTTTTCTTTGAATCATATTGAAAATATCCTTGTACGTATTTATCAGTGTTATCTCCTACTAATTTTAGTATATCTTTTGATGCACTTATCATTCCATCTGATCCATATCCATATACCAAAAATTCATCTTTTTGTTCTTTCGTATGGTAATCTTTTACAGGAACACTTAAGTTTGTCACATCATCTTCTATTCCAATTGTAAATCCATTAAATGCATTTTTGCCCAAAAAGTCATAAACTGCTTTTATATGTGATGCATTAGTATCTTTACTAGATAAACCATATCTTCCACCCACTATTCTAGGTTTTGATTCTTTATCATTAAACAAACTTACTACATCTAAATAAAGTGGTTCTCCAATACTTCCGGGTTCTTTAGTTCTATCTAATACTGCTATATCAGTAACAGTAGTTGGTAATACATCAAAGAAATATTTTGATGAGAATGGTCTATAAAGATGCACTTCTATTAAACCTAGTTCTTCATCTAAATCATCTATAACTTCACGAATTGTTTCACAAATAGATCCCATTGCTACTATAATTTTTTTAGCAGTTTTTGAACCATAATATTCAAATGGTGCATAATTCTTACCAGTTTTTTTATTTATCTTTTTCATGTAGTCATTAACTATATCCGGCAATTTTAAATAATCCTTATTTCTTACTTCTGCCATTTGAAAGTATACATCTTCCATCATAGCAGTACCTTTTACTTTTGAATTTATACTTAAAGCTCTATTTCTAAATTCATCTATTTTTTTAAAATCAACTAAATCTATAATATCTTCTTTTTCAAGCATATTTATTTTTGATAATTCATGACTTGTTCTAAAACCATCAAAGAAATTAACAAATGGTAAGCTCGATTTAAATGTAGATAAATATGATACTATTGTTAAATCTGAAACACTTTGCACAGATGAAGATGCCATTATTGCAAACCCTGTAGGGCGTACTGCATATATATCTTGATGATCTCCTAATATACTTAATGCATGTGTTGCTATACTTCTTGCTGCAACATTTATTACACATGGTAACATCTCTCCTGCAATCTTATACATATTGGGTATCATTAATAATAAACCTTGGCTAGCAGTAAAAGTTGTTGCGATACTTCCATTAGTAAGAGCACCATGAACAAAACCCGCTGCACCAGCTTCACTTTGCATTTCTACTACTTTTACAGGCATATCAAAAATATTTGTATTTCCATTACTTGCCCACTCATCTACATGCTCAGCCATAGTACTAGATGGAGTTATAGGATAAATCCCCGCTATATCAGAAAACATATATGCACTATTAGCGCATGCTTCATTACCATCTATTGTTTTTATTTTCATATTACCACATCCTAATAAATATTATAATACATTTCAATGATTAATACAAAGAAAAAAGATAATCTTGAATTATCTTATTTTTCTACCTCAATTTTATCTATAAAATATTTTGAATCTATTATTTTAAATGTATACTTATATGTTTTATATAATTCCCATTTTGGAGGTATATCTACTATATTTGTATCTTCATAATCAGTAATTTTTAATACTTCTTTTTGATTATTTCTTAAATAATCGTCATAATATTCAACTATATCAAAATCATATAATCCGAATGCAACTTTAGAATAAATATATACTGTATTATTTTCTTTTTCTGCCTTTGTAATACTTTTATTTAAAAACTTAAACCCAGTATTAACATCACATGGTGCCTTCACATATACTACATCATTTTTAATTTCAATATTATAAATACCTAGATTTCTAATATTACTTCCTGGTTCTGCTTCTTCACTATTTTTTATTATATCTTCTACACTAATATTATAATTATAATTAAATACATTTTTTAATTTTAAATTTATTTCTTCTGCTGTTATTCCCTCTGAAACCTCTGTATCACAAACACTTTTTATAGTACCATCTTTAAACATATCAGAAAATGCTGTATCTAATAGTTCATAATTAGATATATCATTTATAGTAAATAATCCTTTATACGCATTATCTTCTGTTATTTTTATTTTTTCCAATGATTTCATTGCGTTTTGTACTTCTTTACTATCTATAGATAACGTTTCTATGGTTTTATCGTTAGTAATTTCTTCTTCTTTTGTTTCTTTTGGTTTTTCATTTTTTTTATAAAAGTAATTTTTATATACTATTAATCCTATTATTATTAATAGTAAAAATATTGATATAATTATTAATCCTCTTAAACCATTATTTTTATTTTTCATAGTTCCTCCCACATAATAATATTGTACATAAATTTTGCTCTTTATTCAATAAAAAAAGGGTAAATTAATTACCCATTTGCTTTGCTACTTCTTCAGCAAA
>CACZSX010000036.1 GCA_902783915.1 uncultured Erysipelotrichaceae bacterium
ATTTTCTTGTTCTATCTGATATTTTTTTATCACTTGTTAAAAGTGTTCCATCAAAATCCATAGATATTATTTTTATTTTTTTCATATATTATCTTCTTTCCAATACACAGACACTCTCGCAATGATAAGTATTCGGAAACATATCAAATAATTTCATTTTTTTAATAATATAATGTTCTTTTAAATGATTAATATCTCTTGCTAAAGTAGTAGAATTACATGATACATATATTATTTTATTTGGATTAATTTTAATAATATCATTTATTGCTTTCTTATTAATACCAACCCTTGGTGGATCTACTATTATTGTATCAATATTATTTATGTTACTGATATTATCTTCTACTTTACCTGATATGAATTCTATATTATTAATATTATTCAATATAGCATTGTTTTTAGCGTCTTTAACTGCATCATCTATTATTTCTACCCCTATCACACTTTTTGCTTTATTTGCTATATAAATACCTATAGAACCAATACCACAATATAAATCTAATACATTACTATTTAAATCTATATTATCTTTTATATAATCATATAATTTTAAAGCTATATTTGTATTTTTTTGAAAAAACGATTTATTAGATATCTTAAATTTATATTTACCAAAATCAATGTCTGCTTTATCCTTACCATATATAAGTTTATTATTCAAATATAGTGAATCACATTTAACATATTTAATAAATTCATCTTTTAAACTAAATTTATTTGATTCAATTTCTATCAATATTTCTTTATAAGATTTTATACTTATTTTATTTATATTATTATCCTTATACTTATTTAAAAATATCTTTATTTCATTAATCTTATCATTTATTATCTTACTAGATATTATACATTTATCTATATCTACAATATCATTTGAATTACGTTTTAAAAAACCAATAATATTGCCTTTTACACTTAATGTTATATGATTTCTATAGTAATATTCATCATCATATTCTATATCGATATTATCGATATCAATATTTGTTATATGTTTTAGATTATTAATAATTTTATTCTTTTTAAATTCTAATTGATAATTATATAATTGATGCATTATATTACAACCACCACAATTATAATAATATGGGCACATTACATTTCTTCTCTCCTCTGAAGAAATAATAATATTAATTAATTTGCCAATATCATATTTTTTATTGTTTTTTGCTATTTCTAAATCAACAACATCATTTTTTAAAGTATAAGGAACAAATATTACTTTATTATTTATTTTTGCTATTCCTTCGCCCTCATTATTTTGATTTATTATTTTAATATTTTTATACATAATTATCTACTCCCTTTTAATTATAGCATATTAAGCATATAAATTGCTAATAATATAAATGGTGGTAAGTGTGATAGAAAAAATTAAATCTAGAGTTGGAAATAGTCCGGATTTTATAGTAAGAGAACTCGATTTATGTAATGAGAAAGTATCATTACTTTTTTTTGAAACACTTACAGATACATCCAGTATTAATGAATGCTTATTAAAGTATTTGGGATACATTAAAACTAAGAAAAAAATATCATTAAATTTAGCAAATTATATTAAAAAATATATTCCAGCATTTAAAATAATTGAAGTATTTAATATTGATGAAATTATTACTATTTTGTTTAGTGGATTTGTAGTATTAAATATAGGTAGTAAATATTATTCAATGGAAGTAAGAAGACAATTAGATAGTGGTATTACAAAGGCAGAAAGCGAAAAAACAATAAGGGGTCCAAAAGATGCTTTTACTGAAAATTATCAAACAAATATTGGATTAATAAGAAAAAGAATTAGGAATGAAAATTTATGGTTAGAAGAATTTA
This sequence comes from uncultured Erysipelotrichaceae bacterium, assembly GCA_902783915.1. Taxonomy (GTDB): domain Bacteria; phylum Bacillota_I; class Bacilli_A; order RF39; family UBA660; genus CAG-1193. The sequence goes on from CACZSX010000036.1 coordinate 1,831, forward strand.
ATGTTGGTAAAAAAAGTAATACAAAGATAGGTTTAATGTATATAAATGATATAGCAAATAAGTGCTTAGTTAATAATATAATTAATGAAATTAATAATATTAATATTGATTCTATACCAGATAGTACTTATATATATGATTATTTTAAAAAGAATAAATCATTATTTCCTAATGTTCTTCTAACAGAAAGGCCAGATTTAGTATCTTATAAATTATTATCTGGTAAAGTAGCAATTGTTGTTGATAATACTCCATATGTACTTTTAGTACCCGCATTTTTTATGGAATTTTTTCATACAATGGATGATTATTTTCAAAATACATTTAATAGTACATATATAAGATTAATAAGAATAATAGCATTTATTACTACAGTTATGTTACCTGGATTTTATATTGCACTTATTACATATAATTATGAGATTGTACCTCCTAGTTTACTTGTTAATTTTGCGATGCAGAAAGAAGGAGTACCATTTCCTACTGTTTTAGAAGCAGTACTTATGAATATTATATTTGAAATCTTAAGAGAAACGGATATAAGAGCTCCTTCTACTTTAGGTAGCGCTTTATCTATAGTTGGAGCATTAGTTTTAGGAGATGCTGCTGTAAATGCTGGCTTAGTAAGTCCTATAATGGTTATAGTCATTGCTATAACTGCCATTAGTGAGTTAATATTCTCTATTAATGATGTATCTAATGCTGCTAAAATATGGAGATTAATATTTATACTATTTGCGTCACTTTCTGGTATGTTAGGTGTATTTATAGCATTAATACTACTTGTGTCAGAATTAGTAAGTATAGATTCATTTGACTTCCCCTATATGTATCCAAATGCACCATTTAATCTAATAGATCAAGAAAATAATATATTACTTACTGATAATTATAAATTAAAGTTTAGAAATAAACTAACTGCTATAAAAAATAAAATTAGAGGTGTAAAATGAAAAAAATATTATTAATACTACTAATGTTTTTTATTACAGGTTGTACAGATTATCGAGAATTAACTGATATGGCAATAGTATCTAATATTGCAGTAGATTATACTGATAAATATAAACTCATTATTCAAGTATTAGATAATAAAGAGAACTCTAATAATGTAATCGTATATAAAAGTAATGGTAAAACATTAGAAGATGCATTTAGAAACATATCATTAGAATGTCCCAAAAAACTATATTTAGGGCATATAAGAACTTTTATAGTAAAAGATAATGTATTTATAGATGGTGCATCTAAATTTATTGATTTTATATTAAGAAATCATGAAATAGAGAAAGATTTTAATATATTAGTAACTAATGATGATATAGAAGATATTATGAGTATTAAAACAGAATTAATAAATATTCCATCAGAAAGTATATCAAAAGGTATTGAAAATTCATCTATTGTAAAAGGTACTATAAGTAATATATATTTTGATAAATTTTTAATGACTTTATATGATACTGGTATAGAAGGTGTATTACCATCAATTAAAATAATAGATAATAATATTGTATTAGATAATAAAATTGCTATATTTAAAAAAGATAAATTGATATCATATTTAGATAGTGATTCATCTTTTGGATATAACATATTAAATAAGGGTTCATCTAAAAGCATAGTAACATTTAAATGTGATGATACTAATTATTCAAGTTTTGAATTACTTGATATTAATTCTAATTATAAATTTATTAATAATACGTTAATAATTAATTTAAAATTAACAGCAACATTAAAAGAATTAAATTGTAATATAGATATTACTAATAATAAAGGTGTAAATAGATTAAAAAATATGTTTATTGATGAGGTAAAAAGAGTAATAAATAAAACTATAGATGATGAAAAAAAATTACAAATTGATTATTTAGGAATAGGTAGATATTTATATAAGAATAATTATGATTTTTATGTTAGTAATAATATGAATAATATAATAAAAAATATGGATAGTAAAATAAATGTAGATGTAGTATTTACTCAAAAATCTTCTATAAAAAAAGGAGATGAAAAATATTAAGAAATATGTTAATGAATATGTAAGTCCATATGGTTATATGGTACTTGTGATATTTTTATCTAGAAGTTTTTATAGCGGTATAGGTTTCTCTAATATATTATTAAATAGTAAGAAAGATACATGGTTATCATTATTAATTGGATTTGTAATAGGATTTATACCGATATTAAGTATAAGATTATTAAATAATAGAAATATTAATTTGCTTAAAGCTATACATTCTAAAATAATTAAATTTATTATTATATTAGTTTTAATATTTTCATTTACTACTCTATTAAATGATTTCATTAATTTCTGCAATGTAAAATATTTATTTGAAACTCCCAGTGTTTTTATTGCTATCTTAATAATTATTTCATCAATTTATATAGTAAATAAAGGTATAGAAACTATTGGTAGAAGTGCATTATTTATGTCTTTTATAAGTATATTTTTATATATATTTATATCTATAAGTCTTATAAAATATATTGATATTGATAATTTAAAGCCAATATTAAAGATAGATAGTATTTATATTATTAAATCAATTATTTTATATATAAGTTATACTATTACTCCAATTATATTATTAAATATAATACCTAAAAATGATCTAATTACTGAAGAATATAATAAATGTTTAATAATTGGATATATAATATCTTTTATATCCATATTTATAATTTTTTTCTTTATTACAACCATTTATAATTATGAATACATATCTTTATTTAATTATCCAGCTTATTTTGCATTAAAAAAAATAGATTATAATTTTATATCTAATGTTGAAAATATATATTCACTATTCTTTATTATTGATTATTTTTATTCTATAACTACTTATATTTATATAATTAAATATTATTTAAAAAATGAATTTAATATCAGTAATTATTATGTATTACTAATTATATTAGTATATATTTCAACATATTTATTTAAAAATATTAATATAGTGCATTTTATTACAAATAAATTATTACATAGTGTGTTATTAACATTTATATTATTTTTTATATTAATAGCACCATTAAAAAAGGATTCTTAAGAACCCTTTTTTTCTTTTCTTTTTGGTTTTTTCATATTAATTGCATCTCTTACTATTTCTTCTGTTATTATTTTACCATTATCATTAATTAAATTTATTAATAACTCTGCTTTGATTTTACTAGGATAATCAATTTTTACTTGTATCCATAATGGCTCATCTTCTCTATAATCAAGATGACAACTAAATTCTTTATTATTATATTCTTCATTTATTGTATTAATCATTGCTGTTATTCTTTGCCCTGCTTCTTTACTCTTTACAAAACAAGCAATGTCATAACCTACACCTCTTGGTTCACAGAAATCCCCTATACCATCTTCTGGCCTTACATCTGGTCTTATAAATTTATGCTTTGCAGTACCTTTTCTTGGATGTTCTACTACTATTGGATATACAAAATTTGGATTACCTACTTTTTCTATTGCTATTCCATTTTTTATTTTTCTAGTATCTATTTTTCCTAAATATAATTCACCATTAGGTTTTTTGCTAATAATTACTCCATCAAAACTATTTTTATCAAAACCTAATGTGGATATTTCTAAATCATCATTCATTACTACAAATTTAGTATTACACTCACCACATATTACGGGTGTTGTAGGTCCACTTATATGATCTACATAGCAGAAATCACAACCACAATTTACACATCCAAAATCATTATAATCTTTATAACTTACTGCAATCATTTTATACTCACCTCTTTTTTAACTTTTACTTTTGCTTTTTCATATCGTTCTTTAAAACAATCATTAAATGCATCTATCCATCTTTTATCACCAGTTTTATATATTACATTACCATGTGCAATTATATTAGCGCCAGGTACTGTTACAAACTGGAAATTCCATTCTGGATCTTTAGATTGTAATACTACTTTTTCATGTGGTTTCATATTTAAATCTAAATCTCTTTTAGTAATTAAAAGTGCCATATAATAGTTTATATATGGATTCCTGCTTTTTAAAATAATTTGTTGGTGTTTTTTATAATTTGCATTAGGTACAAAAGCACAAAACAAGATACTAAAATATGGATTATTAGATTCTAATACTACTCTTTCATGCTCCTTAATATCTGCTTTAGCAATATCTCTAGAAAAATAAAAATTATATTTAGGATCCTTACTTTTAATTACTATTTCTCCCAATACTTTAGGATCACAATTATTTTCTTTTGCAAATTCATATGCAAGTTCTGGATCATTAAAACTTAAAACTGCTTCTAAAGTTAATTCCATACCACTACTTCTATATTTTTCTTTTAATTCTTCTAATTTCATAAAAATCACCTATTTACTATTTTTTCTTAATTTAACCCCTATAAAATATCCAACTGTACATCCTAATGTTATAACTAATGCATCTAGTAAAAACGTAGGATTAAATATAAGCCTATTCATTGCTATCTTAGTTAGTAAGCAAAATATATAACATATTACAAAAAATTCTACTATATCTTTTAATCTCATACTTACTCCTTATTTCTTTTACTATGAAACATATATTGTATTACTAAACCACTATATTCTTTATAATTATTTCTAGTAAATTCTTCTATTTTATTAATATCTTTTAATCCATATGCATCATACATATATTTTTTAACCCAAGTATCTATTGGAAACACATCAAATTTATGATATCCAAATAAAAGTATACAAGATGCTATTTTTAAACCTATACCTTTAAAACTCATTAAATAATCTAAGGCTTCTTTAGTATTCATATTATTAATGTTATTAATATCATTTAGTGTGATTTTTTGTATAAAGTTATATATATTTTCACTTCTAAAACCTAATTTAAAACTTTTTAAATCATTAATAGTTAAATTTTTTAATTCTTCTAATGTTGGAAATAGATAATACTCATTACCTTCAAATATTATCTTTTTACCACAATACTTGCTCATTAAATTAACACTGTTTTGAATATTTCTAACATTATTATTAGCGCTTATCATATATGAAATAATAGTTTCTAACTTTGGTGAATTAATTATTTTAAATCCAATACAATTATCTATCATATCTTTTAATGTATCATCATTAGATATAAGTATATTATTTATATTATCATAGTCTATATTTAATCCAAAATAATTAGTTACTACTTCTTTTAAATTATCTTCATTAGATGATGTTACATAAAAGTATTTGTTATCTTCAATTATCTTCATTATTCTATCTTCTAATATTATAATATAACTGTTATTTTCTACTTTAAATCTAAATATTTGTCCACAAGTAATGGTATCATATAGTTTTATATTATTTTTATTAAATTTTACCATATAAATGTTTTAAAGAAGTCCTTTATCTTTTTATTTATTTTATCTATCTCTTCACTTCTAAATATATCATGTGTAGTATTTTTTAATATTACTATCTCTTTTTTCTTGCTTAATACACTATTATATACATATTCACTACTTGTATTTGGTACTACATCATCATTTGTACCATGAAATAATAATACTGGGCATTTAATTTTAGATGGTAAATCTTGAGATTCATCTACCAGGGTCATAAATTCTTTAACAACCGATATTGGAAATAATAATGCTCTTGGAAGTAATACTTCTTTACCATAATCTTTAAATAATTTAGGAGTATTTCTTAGTGCATGAAATAATTTAAATTCATCACCACCAAATGTCATATATTTAAAAGCAGGAGCTGCAAGTACCAACTTTTTAACCTCTTTATGCTTAGATGCTAAATAGCATGCAAGAACACCACCCATACTATGTCCTATTAAATATATTCTTTTATAACCATTTCTAATTAATAATTCAATATGTTCATCACAGCTTTTTTTCCATTCTTCTCTTGTAACATGTTGAAACATCTTTTTATCATGACCTGGTAATGTAAATTGAAATACATGATAACCTTTTAATTCTAAATATGTTGCTATAGATTCCTCATCATAACACCCACCTGCAAATCCATGAATTATAAGTACTGCTTTTTTCATATATCCTCCTAATTTATATTAAATTTTTTACTTGCAATTTTACTAATTATATATGTTATTAATACTAATATTACTACTTTTATAATTGATATTGGATTCTTCAAGGATTCAATTAAATTTGTACCTACTAATCCCCAAAATAATACTAGTGATATTTTGCCTAATATTATAGCAGGTAAAAATTTTTTAATACTTAATTTAGATATACCTGCACCAATATTTACTAAAAATGCTGGTGTAAATGGTATTGATATTATAATTACCAAATCGCTAAATTTAATATTATCTATTAATGAAATAAATTTATTGGCAAAATTGTTTTTTCTTACATATTTATCTACTAAACCTTTAAATACTGTTTGAAATAAATAAAATGATATTACACAACCTATTATTGTAAATATCCATGACAGAAAAAAGCCTATCAATACACCATAATTAACAAATAAGATTGTTACAAATAATCCAAGTGGTAATGGAGGTATAATTGATTCAACTACTATAAGTAAACAATCAAGTAATATGCCCAATTCACTAGCACTACCAATTAGATTCATAATTAAATTATATATGTTTTCCATTGCTATCACACTATAATTTTATCACTTAATTTAAATTTTTAATAGTGTTATTTATATAATATAATTATTCTTCTTCCTTTTACATCTATAAATCCTTCATCTTTTAAATTTTTAAGTTCTCTACTCATTGC
>CACZSX010000037.1 GCA_902783915.1 uncultured Erysipelotrichaceae bacterium
TAAATCTTCTCTTATTACTTCTTTATTAGTAGGAATTTCTATTACATACATATTATATATGTTTCTAAATTCTTCTTCTTCTGTTTTTGCTGTACCTGTCATACCAGATAATTTATTATACATTCTAAATAAATTTTGGAATGTAATAGTTGCAAGAGTCTTAGTTTCTTCTTGAATTTTAACTCCTTCTTTAGCTTCTATAGCTTGATGAAGTCCATCAGAGAATGCTCTTCCCTTCATAAGTCTACCTGTAAATTGGTCTACTATAATTACTTCTCCATCTTGTACTACATAATCTACATCTCTAGCCATTCCATAATTTGCTTTTAAAGATTGATCTATGTGATGTACAAGCGCAGAATTATTAATATCATATAAATTATCTAATTTAAAGAATGCGCATGCTTTATCACTACCTTCATCAGTAAGTGCTACTGACTTAGTTTTTTCTTCTATTGTATAGTCTTTATCTTTCTTTAATGTTTTAACAAATGTATCTGCACTATTATATAGATTTTTAGATTCCATATGTCCACCGGAAATAATAAGCGGAGTTCTGGCTTCATCTATAAGCATTGAGTCAACTTCGTCTAATATCGCATAATTAAGTCCTCTTTGAACTCTATTTTCCTTTTTAATTACCATATTATCTCTTAAGTAATCAAATCCAAGTTCATTATTTGTTGTATAAAGAATATCTTTTTCATACTCTTTTCTTTTTTCAGATGGTGTTAGTTCTCTTAAGTTAACACCTACTGATATCCCAAGAAAATCAAATACTTTTCCCATCCATTCAGCATTTCTCATAGTAAGGTATTCATTAACTGTTATTACATGCACACCTTTACCTTCTAATGCATTTAAATATGCTGGTAAAACTGTAACTAATGTTTTACCTTCACCTGTTTTCATTTCAGCTATATTACCATAGTGAGTAGCAATACCACCTAGTAATTGTACATAGAATGGTGTCATACCTAATGTTCTTGTACATGCTTCTCTTATTGTTGCAAAAGCTTCTACTAATATATCATCCAATGTTTCACCATTAGATAACCTATCCTTAAATTCATCAGTCTTTGCTCTTAATTCTTTATCACTTAATTTTGAATACTCATCTTTTAATGCCTCTATTTGATCTGCTAATAATCTAAATTTTTTCATTTCTTTATATTCATGATCAAACAATTTTTTTAATATACCCATTTTGTCACCTCAAATAATATTGTACCAAAAAAAACAGAATAGATAAACTATTCTGTTTCAATTAAACCATAATTGTTATCTTTTCTTTTATATAAAATGCATATTCTACTTGTTTCACTATCTTTAAATACAAAGAAATCGTGTCCAAGCATTTCCATCTGAAGTATAGCCTCTTCTTCACTCATAGGTTTAGTACTTAATGTTTTTCTTCTTACTATACTCTTTTCTTCATCTTCTTCATCGTCTTCAACGAATGCAAGATTTAATCTTTTAGCTGCATCTTTTTCTATTTTATTAATTTTTGTTTTGTTTTTTCTTATCTGTCTTTCTATCTTGTCTGTTACAAGATCAATAGCTGCATATAGATCTTCTGCTGATTCTTCATTTCTAATTGTAAAATTTGCGGTTGGAATTGTAACTTCTATTGTTTGCTCAAAACCTTTTACTTTAACTAATATGTTAGCAGTTATATCTTTTTCATTATCAAAGTATTTATTTAACTTATCTAACTTATCAGTTATATACTCCTTTATAGCTTTAGTTACTAATATTTTGTCTCCTCTTATATTGTATATCATTATATCCCTCCTAATCTAATTATAGCATATTGTTTTAAAAAAAACTACTTAAACAGTAGTTTCTTGAACAGCAGTTACATTTATTGCTTGCAATCCCTTTTCAGTTTCAATTAAATCAAATTCAACTAATTGACCTTCAGTAAGAGTTTTATAACCTTGCTTCTTAATTGCTGAATAATGAACGAATATATCTTCGCCCTCTAAATACTCAATAAAACCATAGCCTTTATCGTTATTAAACCACTTAACGTTGCCTTTCACTTCTGCACCTCACCTTCTTATGTTTATATATTAAATATACCTCGCGATGTATATTTAATTCAATAAAATGCGTTCGATAAAATACTACAACTTTCGCGCTCATTTATAATATCAATACTTACTATACATAATACTATTTTTTGTATTAAATGCAATTTTTAATGTATAAGTGGTTTTTTAATAAAAATATAATTTTTATTTTAATATTTCATTATTATTTAATATCATTATAAATCCATATTTTACACAAATATTTATCTAAATCTTATAATTCTTATTATGATAAAGGGGTATTTATGAAAGAAGTATTTTTAAATAAATCTATTAATTTATTAACAAAGCAATATAATTACGATTCTGATACTTTAGATAGAATTAAATACGGATTAGAAATAATATATATATCTATAACTAAAATATCAGTAATACTTATATTATCATTAATATTTAAAACTTTCAAAGAAACATTATTGTTAATTGTATTTGTAAATTTTATTAGAACTTTTGCATTTGGATTACATGCTAAAAAGAGTTGGCATTGTTATATATCAAGTATTATATCTTTTATATTACTACCTTACTTATTTATAAATATCAAATTTAATATTATACAAAAAATAATAATTTCTTTTCTTACTTTATTATCTATGATTTTATATGCACCATCAGATACATATAAAAGACCATTAATAAATAAAAAGCATAGAAAAAAATTAAAAAGAAATTCAATAATAGTAACAATATTATATATAACATTAATATTTATAATTAAATCTAATTATATAGTTAATTTAATATTACTATCGCTAATTATCCAATCATTTCTAATAAACCCATTCATATATAAATTATTTGACTTGCCATATAATAACTACAAGTCATACAAAAAAGACTGCAATATGCAGAAATAGAATAAATGGAGGTGAAATAATGAACTTAATAACTAAAGTATTAAACAGCGCTGCATTAGCTTCTGCTAAGAATAGCGAAACTAATTGTCCAATATTTGTAATTGATGAGCCAAAAATGCCTGCTAGCATGATTAAATAATATAAAATCCACACATTGTGTGGATTTTATATCTTAACTTTCAACTTTGTAATAAATTCATCATCTATTGCTTCAACTTTTAAATCTATTTTATCTTGTTTTTTTACTATATCTTTTATTAAGGACATACCATATCCTCTATTTTTGCCTTTTGTAGAATACCCGGTTAACATAATATCATTAATATCTATTTTTGATGTGCATGTATTCTCCATTATCATAATAAAATTTTTGTTTTTAATTGAAAACTCTATATTTAAATTTTTCTTATTTTCATTTTCTAATCCTTCGATTGCATTATCTAATAAAATACCAATAACTTTTAATACATCTTTATTTAATTTTGAAGGCAATTTATCAAATCTTGTTAAATTGTTTAAAACCTGTAAATATACTTTTATATTTTTATTAACAAATGATAATTTATAGTATATTAAACCCTTTAATCCTTTAGGTAATTTATCTACATTTGATATTAATGAATTTTCTGAAATGAGTCTTTGCTCTTCAATGAGTTCATTTACATATTCCTTTAATTTCTTATTATCACCTATATAACCATTTATAACTATTAATTGGTTTTTATAATCATGTATTATTTTTCTTTTTTCAATTAACTCGTTCTCATATTTTTCCAAATATTTAAATAATTCATTATATTGTTTAGATAAATTATTTGATTTATTATTTTCAACATAATATAGATATAATATTAATAA
>CACZSX010000038.1 GCA_902783915.1 uncultured Erysipelotrichaceae bacterium
TGTAGTATTAGATTTATTAATATATGTTATAGATTCTATTAGATTTGTTAATGGTAAAACTAAAGAAAGACCTAAGACTGAAGTTACTTTAGTAACTATAATAGTATTTATATTATTCTTAGTATATTTCTTAGTACCAACTATATTATAAAAAAAGCACCATTTGGTGCTTTTTTAATATATATTTTTATCAGTTATTATTTTATCCATCTTAATATCATATTCATTAGTATCTATTTTTTTATCATATATTTGTTCTTCAAAACATATACCTATTTTAATACTTTTTAATACTCTATCATAATATCCTTTACCAAAACCAATTCTATTTTTATATTTATCAAAACATATACCTGGCACTATAAATAAATCTATATTATCTACTATATCAGTTTCTATTGGTTCATAAATATTATATTTACTTTTAGTAAAAGACTTATTATCTGTTTTATAGAATTTTAATGTATTACCTATTACCTTAGGTAATACTACTATTTTATTATCATTTAAAGCATAATTTATTAAATCATTTGTATATACTTCTGTATCTAAGTTTTTATATAATGCAATTACTTTAGAATTTTTATATTCAATTGTATTTATTACTTTATTTTTAATAATATTAGATTTAATATCTTTATCTTTAATATTATCTCTAATTATTTTATATTTATTTCTTAATTCTTCTTTCATATGCAATCATCCTTATTATTTGAGTATACTATCTTGCATATTATTTGACAAGCAATATTATTAATGATATATTAAAAATGGATACACTTAAATCAAGTGCTTTCCGTTTTTGGGAGCACCTAATCTAATGATTAGGTGCATTTTTTATCTTGAAAGGATGTAGAAAACTACAGCAAACAAGAGGAGTATAATTATAAAGAAGGAGTGATCTTTCTTTGTCATAATACCACCACCTTTCCATCTAGAATAGAAGGAAAGCACCTAATCCATGTATCCATATGCAATATATCAAATTTAAAAAATGGTATCAAATTACAAAAATTAGTTTTTAGTTATTATATACATACAGAAAAGATACAATTGTTATATTAAAATATAATTATTGTATCTTTTGTTTTAATAAATTACTTTTTTTGTTAAAGTTCTAATATTTCTCTCCAGTTTTCTGGGAATCCTATTTTATTTAATATTTTATTAATCTTTATACTTGCTAATTTACCATTTAATATATCTATTTCATAACCTAGTTCATATATTAATAATCTAAAGTCATCTTCACTAAGCATATATTTAAACATAATAACTAATGAATATAAATCATTTTTACCATATATATATTCATCATTATCTTTTATTATATTTAATCCTTCATGATACTTATTATTAGGTATACTTCTTTGAGTTTTATAATCATATAATATATCTTCATGTGCACATAGATTTCTATAATTAGACATTATTGGTAAAAATATACTTAAGTCTTCTACATCTATACCATAATAACTAGCTATTGCTTTTTTATCTTCATATTTAAGTATCATATATAATTCACTTATAATACCAAATGATAATACTTTAACTAATATCCACATAGGTATATATCCATAATTAGTTAAATAATGTAATGTAGCAACATGTTGTTTTGCATTTACTCTTATTTGTCTTTTCATTTTATTTATTACATCTGCTACTTGTCTATGTTTAGTAATATCTGTAGTAAAATTAGATAATTTTAAATATTCCTTTTCTTTGTAACCATATTTACTAGATAGATGGTAACTAAATATTGATTTTAGGTTATTTTCTACTATAAGTAAGTATTTAAACATTATATTTCTAATATTTCTATCAAATACGAATAATGCATATAATTCACTAAAAGTTGCTCCTTCTATAAATCTTTTCTCATTATTATCTTTTAGAAATACATGTCTATATCCATTTATAAAGAAATAGTTTTCTCTTAGTAATATCTTTTTAGTTCTTTCTTCATCTCCAATGGATAGGCCCTTATCTTTTAGGATTTCTACTTGTTCATCAATTGTCATAAATTGTTTTACTCTACTCATAGTATCACCTATTATATAGTATATCATATTTATACCAATATTTCTAATAAAGAATTAGATATAGTGTCAACTATCTTATTTTGATATTCATCTGTATTTAATAAATATCTTTCATTTGGATTAGATATAAATCCAAGTTCTAATAGTACTCCTGGTATATTTATTCTTTTATACATATATAAATTAGTCATCTCTTTTATTTTTTTTGTACTATTTAAGTTTTTATTAAATCCTTTTTGAAATATTTCTGCTATATGTTTATTATTTGAATTTATATCATCATAAAAAGCTTGTGCACCACTCCAAGAACTATAATTTGACGAATTTAAATGTATTGATAAATATATATCTGCATTTGATTCATTTATTATTTTTGCTCTTTTTCCTAAATCACTTCTTTTTCTAAGATATGCATTCTTATCAGATAGATCATAATCATCATCTCTTGTAAGAAGTATAACTGCTCCCATACTTTCTAATTTATCTTTTAATTTTAATACTATTTTTAAATTAATATCTTCTTCATATATATCTTTATAATATGCTCCTGGATCTTTACCACCATGACCTGCATCTAAATATATAGTTTTTCCTATTAATGGTAGTGGCATAATGGATGCATTAGCTACATTAAATATAGTTAATAAAAGTATAAAAATTAATAATATTTTTATTTTATATTTATTCATACTTAATTATATGTATATTTGACTATTTTATTATTTTATGTATAATATGAGGCATTTAAAGAGGGATATGCATGGATAATATATTAGATATAGTTTATGATTATTCAATTAGAGGAAAAATGCTTGATGAACCGGCTGTAGATAGAATTATCGAAATTGCTAAAAACTTAGAACATTTATCTAATGTATCTGAAGTAGAAAGAGAATTTTCTATTCCTTATGGTAAAAATTATACTTTAGCATCATTTAGTGATGATACAAAGTCAGTTATACTATATCCTTTCGCGCTATTTAAACACTTTTATACTGGTGGTTATAAATCCAGTTTAAAATTAGAAAATGAGTTAAATCCATTTGAACAAATTCTTAGAAAAAATTTGCATATGGTTTTTATTATATTTCATGAATTAGAACATGCTTATCAATATAAAAATAGAAAGAAAAATAATATAGAAATGGAATTGGCTAATTTGGAAATTACTTATATAGAAGATATGAGTGATAGAGATGATGGTTTTTGTGTTATGCCAGCAAAAAATAAGATAAGTGAAAAAATAAAGCGTTCAAAAATATGCAGTAGAAATTATAGTATTTCATTTATAGAAAGAATGGCAAATACAAATGCTATTATAAAAGTACAAGAAATGATTAAAGATTTAGATAGTGATAAGTTAGAAGAGTTATATGATTCTTTATTATTAAGTTTATATATGTCTACTTATATAGATGAA
>CACZSX010000039.1 GCA_902783915.1 uncultured Erysipelotrichaceae bacterium
ATACCAAGTGCAAGTACCATTTGATTCTTCCATAATGGTATTGTATTAGTAATTGAACTTTGAATCTTTTCAGCAAGTTCAGCTTCATTATTTTGTAATAACCTAATTTGTGGAGCCATTTGAATAGATATAATTCTTGTAGTTTTTAAATCATATATTTTCTTTTCAAATCTATTAATTAGATTCTCCATATCATTAACTTTTTGAGTATCCAATTGATCTTTACTTTCTTCAGCTTGTTTTACTAATTTAGGAAGTTCTACTTCTCTTAACTCCTTTAATTTTCTTTCACCAGCTATTATATATAATGATAATTCTTTAAAATATTCAAGATTCTTTTCATACATCGTATCAAATACTGTAATATCTTTTAGCATTTGAATCTTATCTTTTTCTAATTTATTTTCAATACCATCAATATTTTTTTCAATTTTACTATATTTAGCAATTATAAAATCTAATTCTTTTTTAGCATTACTAAATATCTTAGCTATTAATCCTCTTTTATTACTCTTTGATATATCAGAATCAAATGACTTAATTTGACTAACTAAGTTAGCAAGTAAATCACCTACTTCACCTGCATTTTTAGTTCTTACATCTTCTAATATACTATCAGAAAATTTAGATATTTTTTCTTGCGCAGCAGCACCAAATTGAAGAATTTGCGTAGAATCATTGATATCAATCATATCATTAAATTCGTCAATTGCTTCTTTTTCTTCTTTAGATAGTAAGTCATAATTTAATGATGATTCAATCATCTCTTCAGATACTTTCTTTTCTTCTGCTAATGCTTCAACTCTCTTATCCTCTAACTTTTTTACTTTTAATTCCATACTCATATTAATTCTCCTTTAAATACTCTATTAATCTATTGTAAGTATCCATTTTTAAACTAGATACTGTACTTGTAATACTTTGAGGTACACCTATACCTATTCCAGATACATCATATGTACCACCTGTTACACCTGTTCTAAAACCATATTTAGACCATGCAATTTGACCTATTTCCTTATCATTTAATGCTTCGTATAATTTCTTACCATTTTCAGTAAATACTGTGAAACAATGCGAATTCCATATTGTAGGTGTTGGATATAAAACTCTTATTTCATCTTTTACTTGATTAAATGCATCTGGACTAGAGTTTGCAAAATCAATCATACTTTTTTCATAATCGACTATCATTGGCTCCCCACCCATACCTGTTTTTAAATATCTTTCAAATAAATCAGCTGGAGTATTATTCATATATCCTGACTTAATATAGAAATCTTTTAATTTTGGTAAGTTCTTTTCTATATTTTCACTTGTTACTTGGCTTTCACTTAATATAGATAACAATAATCCATAATAAGTAGCACCTGGACTTGATGTAACTGGATCTGTAGATGCTATATTGATTGTTCCATATAAATTATTTAAACCAATATCTTTCCATTTCTTACCTGTTAATATATAATTTATTAATTTATTCATATCTGTTATATAGTAAACACCATTATCTAATGTAACTATATTTTCTTTTATTAAGGCATCTACCACTTCTTTCCAACTATATATTACTATAGGTGTATTTAAAGTAAGACCACCATCTAATACTGTGTATCTATCTGATTCACCCAATTCTTTATTTGGTGATAATTTGTAGTAATCATAGAATCTTTGATCTGAGGTAAATAATGCATCATATTTTGATACACCATCTGAATTAATAGTATATACCTTACCCTCACTTATTTCTCTTGCAATAGAACTATTACCAAGTCCTACGCTTTCTCTAACAAGTGGTTTAGTAATTGTTTTACCATTACTCCAAGTATCATATACAACTTCTATTTTATATTTATTTTTTAATATCTTTTTTATATCTGGATCAGCAAGGAAATCTTCTTTACCACCACCAGTAGCAACATAAATAGTTGTTAGATTACCACTAAAGATATCTTTACCATTTTTATCTTTAGATACTTTTATAAAAATTATCAACAGTATTAAAACAATAAATATTGTGATCCCTATAAAAGTTTTCTTATTCATCATTATCACTGCCTTTCATTAATTCATCACCAACTATACCATCTGCCTTTAACATCATATCATATACTTTCATATCGGCATCAGCATCCATTAAATCCTTTTGATATAAAGAAGATAAAATTGTTTTAAACGCATTATTTGTATCACCTATCATCTTATCTGCTTTTACCATGAAGTCTTTACCCTCTTTAGAATTTAAATCATTATTTTCTACTTCGTCATATCTATTTACTATTTTTATTAATACTGGTAAATAGAAATCAAAGAAGTTATCAATCCTTTTTGCTTTCTTAGGATTATTTTCAATTACTTCTATAATTTTACCTACAGTACTATGTATTTCTTTTAAATTATATTTTGTTTCTTCTCTTTCTACTTTTGGTATTAAATTTAATATTTCTTTATTACTTTTTTTAGCATCTTGAAGTTTTAAATACAATGGTCTATTTGAGTCTTTAAGTATTTCTTTTGTATTACCTGATAAAACAAGTTCACTAGCTCCAAATGCTGCACATCCAATTACTAATGATGGGAGAAGTGCAGTAGATAAAGCAAGGTATGGAACAGCAAAGAATGCACTTCCTAATATTGCAGATACTATTTCTTTATTCTTCATACTAGTTATAACTCCTTACTTCACTAAAGGCTTTTAATAACCCATCTCTACCATTAAATACTTTAGCATTTGATAAATCTGCTATCTCTTTTAATTCACTTTCACTTGAGCTTCCAAAAGTAATACTATAAATTGGTATATCTAAATTATTATTTTTATAA
The DNA here is from genome assembly GCA_902783915.1 of uncultured Erysipelotrichaceae bacterium. GTDB lineage: Bacteria > Bacillota_I > Bacilli_A > RF39 > UBA660 > CAG-1193. The sequence continues at coordinate 2,824 of CACZSX010000039.1, forward strand.
TAATTTCTTAATTCATAATATGAACCCTCATTAGACATTCCATCAGTCATAAGAATTATTGTCTTAGTATATTTACTACTATCATCTTTTGATAATATTTTTAATCCTTCAATACTTGGACTATATATATTAGTTGTTCCACC
>CACZSX010000040.1 GCA_902783915.1 uncultured Erysipelotrichaceae bacterium
AAATGGTGGGCCTGAATGGACTTGAACCATCGACCTCACGCTTATCAGGCGTGCGCTCTAACCACCTGAGCTACAAGCCCATTTCAAACTTAAATTTAATTGACTATTTCATTTTATATTAAAATTATAAAAAATGCAATACTTTTTTTAAATTTATGCTTGTATTATAATATATATTCCATATATTTTCAACTATTTTAACAAAAAAGACTCTATGAGCCTAAATAACAAATGGTGGGGCGTTAGGGATTCGGACCCTAGACCCACTGATTAAGAGTCAGTTGCTCTACCAACTGAGCTAACGCCCCATGCGAAAAAGATTATAGCATACTTTAAATAAAAAATAAACTATTTTTTTAAAATAGTTATTTTTTTATAATAAAGATTCACTTAATATATTATTATTATCTAGAACTTTTACTAAAGTATCTATATCTTCTTTTGTATTGTAAAAATATAAACTAATTCTACAAGTATTAGTTACCCCTATCTCATCTTTTAAGATTTTAGCACAATGATTACCAGCTCTTACACATATACCATTTTTATTTAAATATGTAGCTGTATCTTGGCTATGTACTCCTCTTACATTAAATACTATAGTACTAGATTTAATATCTTTGTTATATATATCAATATTATTTAATTTAGATAATTTATCTATTGCATAACTTCTTAGATCACTAATATACTTTTCAATATTATCAATACCAATGCTATTTATATAATCTATTGCTGCTCCAAGTCCTATTACACCAGCAATATTTGGAGTACCTGCTTCTAATTTATATGGTATTTCTTTATATTTATATCTTTTATCACTTTCAAAATCATTATTCATTCCTCCACCAACATTGTGAGGTTTTAAATCTTTTAACAAATCATATTTACCATATAATACACCTATACCTGTTGGTCCACACATTTTATGCCCAGAAAATCCAATAAAATCTACATCTAAATCTTGTACATCTACTTTTGTATGTGGAATACTTTGAGCAGCATCAAGTACTACTAAAATACCATTCTTATGAGCAAATTCGCTTATTTCTTTTATTGGTCTTTTATCTCCTATTACGTTAGTAACATGCGCAAGTGATATTACTTTTGTATTAGGCGTTATTGCTTTTTTTACATTATCTAGTGTTACTAAATCATTATCTAATTCTATATATTTAATCTTTATATCTTTATTAATATTAAACCAAGGAAGTATATTAGATGCATGTTCTGCTTTAGTAAGTAATACTTCATCACCATCATTTAAATAATCTTTAAAAAAACCATCAACTATCATATTTAATGATTCGGTTGTACCGCTAGTAAATACTATTTCTTCTCTTTTTTCGGCATTTATAAAATTTCTTACTTTATCTCTCACACCTTCATATTTAGTATCTACTTCATAACTAATATCATAATCTCCTCTATGAGCATTAGCTGTATAATTTGTATAATAATCAGTTATAGCATCTACAACACTATTCGGTTTAAAACTGGTTGCAGCACTATCAAAATATATTATACTTTTATCAAGCATCCTAAAATCATCTTTGATATTCATAATTCACCTCCCTATATTTAAAAATCCACTTATAAGAAGTTCTATAGCTTCTTTTTTATCTATACCTTTCGTCATTAAGTAAAATATATCTTCACTATTAAATCTACCGATTGTAGCAGCATGTCTTGCATCTACATCATATTCATCAATATATAAATTAGGTTTAATAATACTATTATTCTTAGACATAACTATTATTTTACTTTCCTGATTTAATACTGATTTTTTATTACCTTTTTCTACACTACTATTAACTTCAAACACCAATTTTGAATCGTTTCGTACTACACCATGATTAATTACATTACTAATAGTAGATATATTATTATGATTAACATTTATTACGTATTTCTGATCATTATGAGTAAGTGTACTAAAACTATAATCTAATCTACTATTTATACCATTTAAATTAATAGTTATTTCCTCTTCTATATCTTGTAATTCATAATATTTATTTATTATTAAACTACTATTATTACCTAAATTAAATATACATTTATTTGTACTACTATTTGCATTAATAATTAATTTACAATTATCATTTATATCATAAATACAATTATCTATATTTTCTAATACCTCATCTTTATCTATTACTTTTCTATCCATTAATATTTTATTCACTAATATTGTCTTCCTTCATAACACTTGTCTCATATCCATTTTCTAAAATAGATAATGCAAGGTCATAATTACCAGTTTTAACTATTTTGCCATTATTCATTATATGAACATAATCTGGTTTTATATATTTTAATATATGTGGATAGTGAGTAATAATAAGTAATGAAGCATTACTCTCTTTTTTATACTTTAATATAGTTTCAGATATTATTTTTAAATTATCTACATCTACTCCTGAATCTATTTCATCTAATATTATTAAACTTGGTTTTAGCATTCTCATTCCAATTATTTCATTTTTCTTTCTTTCTCCTCCAGAAAAACCTTCGTTTATTGATGAATGAATTGTACTTTTATCAAAATTTAATTCATCATAAGCACTTTCTAACTCATTTACAAATTTAAATAAATTTATACTTTTATTTTCTCTTATACTAAGAGCAGTTCGAAGCATATCTGCATTAGATACTCCTTCTATTGATATAGGATATTGCATTGCTAAAAATATACCTAATCTTGCTACTTCATCAGTAGTTTTTTCTAGTATATTATTTCCATTATAAACAATAGAACCATTTAATACATTATAATTTTCATCTCTCATTATAACTTTAGATAAAGTACTTTTACCAGTTCCATTTGGACCCATAATAGCATGTACTTCATTATCACCTATTTCTAGATTTAATCCATTTAATATTTCTTTATCTAAAACACTTACTTTTAAATCTTTAATTATAAGCATAGTATCACC
>CACZSX010000041.1 GCA_902783915.1 uncultured Erysipelotrichaceae bacterium
ATTCATGCTTTTTTTGTTATTTTTTTTATTTTAAAACATATAGTTTAATGAAAGTAGGGATTATATGGAAAAAAGTGAAATTATAAAAAGTATTAGTGGTAGAACTAATGGAGACATTTATTTAGGAGTAGTAGGAGCTGTAAGAACTGGTAAAAGTACATTTATAAAGAAATTTATTGAAACATTAGTTCTTCCTAATATAGAGGATGAATATGAAAGAAAAAGATGCTTAGATGAAATACCACAAAGTGCTCAAGGTAAAACTATTATGACTACTGAACCTAAGTTTGTGCCTAGTAACGCCGCTAAAATAAAAATAGATGATTTTGATACTAATATAAGATTAGTAGATTGTGTTGGCTATGTAATTGATGGATGTAAGGGTTATGAAGATGAAAACGGTCCTAGGATGGTTAAAACTCCATGGTATGATGAACAAATACCATTTGTAGAAGCCGCTGAAATAGGTACTGAAAAAGTAATTAGAGATCATTCTACTATAGGTATAGTAGTTACTACTGATGGTTCTATTGGAGAAATAGGAAGAGCTAATTACGAAGAAAAAGAAGAACAGGTAATAAATGAATTAAAAGAAATTGGTAAACCATTTATTGTACTTTTAAATACTACTCACCCAATGCTTCCTGAAACAGAAAGGCTAGCAGATAGTATTAAGTCTAAATATAATGTACCGGTATTACCAATTAGTATTGAAACTATGACAGAAAAGGATTCATATAATATATTAAAAGAGGCTTTATATGAATTTCCAATATTAAATATAAATGTTAATATGCCGGAATGGATAGCGTGTTTAAAACCAGATCATTGGCTTAAAAAGATTTATATTGAAGAAATAAGAAATTGTATTGTAGAAGTAGATAAATTAAGAGATGTTGAAAAAATTAGTAAAAATTTTGTTACAAATGAATATATAGAAAAAGCATATTTATCTAATGTAGATCCAGAAAGTGGAGTAGTAACTATTAATTTAGAAAGTAATGATGAATTATATAATAGTGTATTAAATGAAATAATAGGTATAGATATTAATAGTAGAGCAGATATGATAAATTTATTTCAAAATTTAAAGGAAGCTCAAACTGAATATGAACAGATAAAAAGTGCACTTAAAATGGTTAAACAAACTGGTTATGGTGTAGCAATTCCTAGAATTGAAGATTTAAAATTAGATACACCAGAAGTATTAAAACATGGTGGTAGATATGGTGTTAAATTAAAAGCAGTAGCGCCTTCTATACATATGATTAGAGTAGATGTAGAAAGTACTTTTGAACCAATTATAGGTTCTGAAGTACAAAGTAAAGAATTAGTTAATTATTTACTTAGAGATAAAGATGATCCTAGTTCTATTTGGAAAAGTGAAATATTTGGAAGAAGTCTAGATAATATAATTCAAGAAGGAATACAAGCGAAAGTAGCGATGATGCCTGAAAATATAAGGTATAAATTACAGAATACTTTAACTAAAGTAGTAAATAAAGGTTCAAATAATATGATAGCTATAGTAATATAGCTATTTTTATTAAAAATTTTATTAAAATACTTGATTTTATTGGGCAAAAATGATAATTTATATATGTAAGCATAGATTGCTTAAATAATAATGGGAGGTAATTTTAATGACAAAAGCTGAATTAGTAGAATTCATGGCTCAAGAAGCTAAAATGAGCAAAGCAGAAGCAGGACGTGCATTAGATGCATTTGTTGCTGGTGTAATGAAAGGAGTTAAGAAAGAAGGTAAAGTATCTTTAGTTGGTTTCTTAACATTCGAAAAGAAAAAAAGAGCTGCTCGTACTGCTCGTAATCCACAAAGTGGAGCTACTATTAAAATTCCTGCAAGAAATGTTGTTGCAGTTAAAGTTGGTAGCAAATTAAAAGAAGCTGTAAAGTAGTAAATTAGATAAAGCAATGCTTTATCTTTTTTTATGTTATAATTAAAATGGTGGTGATGTTATGTATAATAAAGCAGTAGAAGTACTTTCTATGATAGAAAAAGAAGGTTTTAAAGCTTATTTAGTAGGTGGTTATGTTAGAGACTATTACATGGGTAATAATTCTCCTGATATAGATATATGTACAAATGCAAAACCAAAAGATTTAATAAGTATTTTTAAAGATGCAATATTACCTACTGATATATATGGTGCTGTAACAGTTAAATATAAGAACATAAGATTTGAAATCACTACTTTTAGAAAAGAATTAGAATATGTTAATAGAAGACCTATTAAAATGGAATATATAGATAATTTAAGTTTAGATATTGAAAGAAGAGATTTTACTATAAATTCTTTATGTATGGATTCAAAAGGTCATATAATAGATTTATTTAATGGTATAAAGGATATTAATAATAAAGTAATAAAATCATTAGGAAATGCTAAAATAAAGTTTTATGAGGACCCTTTACGTATTTTAAGAGCAATAAGATTTGCTACAACACTTAATTTTAATTTGGATAAAGATGTTATTGAATCTATTAAAGTAAATAAGATATATTTAAAAGAAATATCATATGATAGAAAAAAATTAGAATTAAATAAAATTTTTGCAAGTAATAATATAAAATATGGTATTAAGTTATTAAAAGATCTAGATTTAGATACTTATTTAGATATTGATTTGAGTAAAATAAAATATACAACAGATATATTAGGTATATGGGCTCAATTAAATGTAATAGATAAATATCCTTTTACTAAAATAGAAAAAAATAATATAAAAAACATATCAAAAATAGTTGAAAATAAAACAATAAGTAAGTATGATATATATAATTATGGTTTATATTCTTCTTTAGTAGCAGCAGAAATATTAGGCATAAATAAACAAGTTATTGTTAAATTAGAAAGGAATTTACCAATAAATTCAAAGAAGGATATAAATATAACAGCAGAAGAATTAATTGATATAATAAAAAAAGAACCAGGTAATTGGTTAACAAAGTTATACGAAGATTTAGAATATAAAATAGTCAATGGTAAATTAAAAAATAATAATCATGAAATAATTGATTATATAATAAAAAATTATTTATAAAGGTGGTATTATGAATAATAAAATTATAGAAATATTAAAACAGAAATCATATGTAGTACCTAGTTACTTATTGAAAAATTATAAATTAATAGGTTTATCTAGTAATAATGCTATTGTTATGATTTATTTACTTAATTTAGGTAATTATATGGTATGTGACTATCAAAAATTTGCATCTGATTTAAATATGGATTTAAAAGAAATAATGGCTGAAATTAATGAGTTAGTAGAAAAAAATATTGTAGCAATAGATATAAAAAAGAATTCTTCATCTAAATTAGAAGAATATATTAACTTAGAGCAATTTTATAATAAGATTTTTTTACAATTTATAGATGTGAAAGAAGAGTCAAAAGAAAGCAATATATATTCTATATTTGAAAAGGAATTGGGAAGATCTTTATCACCTATAGAATATGAGTTAATTAATGGATGGCTAGAATGCGGTTATAAAGAAGAAATAATATTAGAGGCTTTAAAAGAAGCTGTATTTAATGGTGTTAATAATTTTAGATATATAGATAGAATATTATTTGAATGGAATAAGAAAGGGATAGATACTTTAGATAAAGTTAAGAAAAATAAAGATAAATTTAAGAAAGAAAATAAAGTAGAAGTCCCTGATTATGATTGGTTAAATGATAATGAATGAGATATTTAATTACATGGATGAATTATTTCCAAATCCAAAATGTGAATTAATATATAATAGTGATTTTGAATTTTTAATATCTGTAGTTTTAAGTGCACAAACAACTGATAAAAAGGTAAATGGTGTTACTAAAGTATTATTTAAAAAATATAATATAAAATCATTAAAACATGCAAATATAAAAGATTTAGAAACTATATTAAAACCACTAGGTATGGCAAATAAAAAAGCTATTTATATTAAAAATATAGCAAAAGAAATAGATGAAAAATATAATGGAATAATACCAGATAATTATAATGATTTAATAAAACTAGATGGAGTAGGTAGAAAAACAGCAAATTTAGTTTTAAGCACACTTTATAATAAACCTTATTTTGCAGTAGATACTCATGTAACTAGAGTTACAAAAAGATTAGGCTTAGTGCCTAAAGACTATGATGTATTAAAAATAGAGAAAGAAATGTATAAATTAATACCAAAAGATAGAATTAATAAAACTCATCATCAATTTGTTTTATTTGGTAGATATTATTGTAAAAGTATCCAACCTAGTTGCAAAACATGTAAATTATTTAATATATGTAAAAACGAGTCAAAATGACTCGTTTTTTTATTGCTCACTATTTTCTTCTTGCTGTTCTACTTCTTTAACAATTACTATTCTTGTTTGTTCATAAGTATTTTCGTTATATACTACTTTATATTTTATTGTATAAGTATCAGCAGTAGAAGTATCAACTTCTGATAACATTTCTTTATTTGAATTAGTAATAGTATATGATATGTCACTTTCTGAAGTAACATCTTTGAAGTTATCTAATACTGTAACTAAAGGATCATTAAATATATCATTAACTTTTAAATTCATCGTGGCATCTCCTCTTAAACTAACACTTACTATAGAAAGAGGTTTTTCTTCTACAACGGTATATTCACTACCAGAGCTTTGGGTAGTTTTATCAATAGACCATGCAGTTTTAACAATAAATTTAATATCACCTGTGTATTTAGATATATCAACTTTAGCAGTTGTATCTGTAGTAGTAGTAACTAATTTTTCATTTCCAGTACTATCTACAATGTATATATCATATCCAAATTCACCTAATTTTTCTATTTCTTCTTTTCTATATTCAATATAATTTTGAGCAGTATCTCCCATACCATCTTTAATATGAGAATTCATCCAAGATTCAGTATAATATGCTGGCATATTTACTTCTTTCCAACTTAAAGTAGCCATTTTATTTTCTGTTGATACAGTTAATCCATTAGGATTATTTAATTGCAAATATCTAGGTGATATTTCAGTTGGTTCTGTACCTGCCTTAAAATATTCAGTAGATATCATATCTTTTGGAGTATTATCACTAGGAAGCATAGCAGGTATTGTTCCTGTTTCTACTTGTACTGCAACAATACTTTTTGGAATAGTGAAATTTTTAGGACTATCACTTAACATTCCTTTCATAACTGTATTAAATAATCTATCTTTTCTACTATTATCAGCAGTAGTGTTATAACCATCAGTAATCTTATCATAGCCATACCATACAGCCATAGCTATTTTAGGAGTATAACCTGCTACCCAATAATCTTTAATTGCATTATATGGTAAATTAAATGCACGTAAAGTTCTATCATCAAAATTAGTTGTACTTGTCTTAGCAGCAACTTGTCTTCCTGCTATTCTAGCACCAGCACTTAATCCTGCATCAACAGCCCATATTAATGAATTAGTAATAATATATGCTGATGAATCTTCCATAACTTTAGTTTTAGAAGGTTTATATTCTTTTGTTTGATTAGTACCCATATATACAATTTTAGTTACTGTATATGGTTTAATATAATATCCACCATTTGCAAAGGCAGCATAAGCAGCAGCAACTTCTAATGGATTAGTACCATTAAAGGATCCTAATGCATGTGCTTCATGAACAGAACCACCTTCCATTTCAGGAGTGATACCAAGTGAAGTAACAAAACTATATATTTTATTATTTCCTACATTTTGGAATGCTTTTAATGCTGGAATATTTCTAGATAATCCTAAAGATCTTCTTAAAGTAAGGAAACCATAGAAATTACTATCCCAGTTTTTTATTGCACCACCACCACTAGAATAACTCCAAGGTTCATCTATAAATGGAGTATAAGTAGACCAGTTATTATATTCTACACCAGGGCCATAATCAAATAAAGGCTTAGCAGCAGATCCTAATTGATTTTTTAAATCAGTAGCACGATTTAATCCCATAGCCACAGTGTTTCTGCCACCACTAATTGCAACAATACCACCATTCTCAACATCAGTAACAGCAATACCAGTTTGAACAGTATCATTAACCCAAGTATAAACTTCACCCTCAATTACTTTATTTAAATAATCTTGTTTTTCTTTATCTAAAGTAGTATAAATTTTCATTGGGGTATTATAAGGATTTTCACCAGTTTTTTCATATATTTCATCAATAGCAACATCTATAAAGTTTTGATAAGGGTTTGTATAAGATTTAGTTCCTAATAATGATTCAACACTTATAGCATTTGCCATATCTGCTTCTTCTCTAGTTATATAACCATGTCTTACCATTAGGTTTAAAACTACGGCACGTCTTTCAGCAGCTGCTTCAGGATGTAGGTAAGGATTATATGCAGTAGGAGCTTGGAATAATCCAGCTATCAATGCAGCTTCTGATAAATTAAGTTCAGATACATCTTTTCCAAAATATGTTTCAGATGCTTCTGCAACACCAAACGAATTAGAACCAAGACCAGGTATATTAACATAATATTCTAATATTTGATCTTTAGTATAATTTCTTTCAAGTTTAAATACTGCTAGATATATATCGGTAAATTTACGAACAATACCTTCAAATCCATTTCTAACGCCACTAGTATATGCATTTTTACTTACTTGCATTGTTATTGTAGAACCACCACCCGCACCGGATTTGTGAAGCAATTGACCAATAACTGCTTTTGTAAATCTAGGTAGATCAACACCATTATGTTGGTAAAATCTAGAGTCTTCTGTTGCAATAATTGCTTCAACTAATACTTGAGGCATTTGATCATAAGTTATAGTTTTTCTTATTTCAGAACCTAGTTTAGCTATAGTATTTCCATCTTTATCATACATAATACTAGATTCTTTTCTATATAAATTACTTGGATTAAAGTTTGGAGCAGAAATAACTACATAACCTGCAAACGCAAATGCAAGTAATATCCCTAATAACATAAGTACTAATACTATAGTAATTATTGTATTCCATACTTTTTTCTTATCATTTTTCTTATGTGATTTCTTTTTTTCTGCCTTTTTCTTCTTTTTAATCATTATACTATTATCACTACTTTCTGAAATTGTATCACTTTTTACTTCATCATGTTCTTCATCTTTAATATCTTCTTTAGCTTCTTCTTTTTCTTCGCCTTCAACTTCATCTTCATTTTCTTCTTCGCCATCTTTTTTCTTTTTCTTATTATCTTCTTTCTTTTTATTAGTAGTAATCTCTTGTTTCTTTTTTAATATAAATCTAATAAGAAAAGAAATTAATATTAATGAACCAATTATTATAAAAGTTCTTAAAACACCTATTACAATACATCCGATAATTATTACTAATAACATTAATGTAAAAATAGTTAATAATTGTTTATCTGCTACTATCTTTGATATTATTCTTTTTGACCTTTTAAAAAATTTCTTAAATTTATTTTTCATACTTCCTCCAAATAATATAATTCATCTATTACTTTTAAATAATCCACTCTCGGAATATAAGACTCTTTTACTTTATGCCCATTTGTTTCAAAATAACTAATTGGTATTGAAGATTTCTTTTCATTATTTATATAGTTAATTAAATCCTTTGTTTCTAATAAATAAGTTGTATTATTAACATAAAATCTAACTAATACAAAAGAAATACCACCATGTTCATATACTCTTTTCAAATGTTCTATTTGATGCTTATGAATGTTGTATAAAGAAAATGATTTGTTCTTTTTAACTTCTTTAGCATCAAAATCTATATATTTACCTTTATATATACCATTATAATCAGTAGTAGAAGGCATTTCATAAAAAGCCTCTGTAATAAGTGCAGAATTTTTTCTTGGATAAATAACCTTTGCAACTTTTATTGGAGTGGGTTTCTTATATATAATACCAATATTTTTATCTAAATAATATTTGTTAGTAATATTGATATCATTTTCTAAATCCATACCTCTATTTGCATAACTACTAAAAATATTGTTTTGGATCATTCTATCACCTTAATTAATTATACTACAATGTGAATTTAATTACTACATATAAATATAACACAAAAGTGTTAGAATGTCGATGTTTGTAATATATTTAGAGATTTTAAAAAAATAAAAAAATATGTGATATTATATTTTTGGTGATAATATGGATTATACATTTTTATATGAGATAGTAAATGATATAGAAGAAGAAATAAGAAACACTAAATTAAAATTATTTTTAATTAGAAAATAATTAATTTTAAATCATATAATTAGTAGGTGATTATATGATTATTACAATACAAATATTTTATTTATCAGTAATTTTATTAATAATAGGGCAAGCTCTAAAATCATTTGAATTTATTAATAAAAAATTAATTATATTATATTTATTTATAATAGCATTTTCATTAAATGTTATTTTTCATGGTATATCATTACAATCTTTATTTGAAGGAATAGTGGCAGTATCATTAGCAGTATTATATTATGATGTTATTAAACTTATAAAAAGTTGACAATTAAATAATTTATACTATAATAATTTG
>CACZSX010000042.1 GCA_902783915.1 uncultured Erysipelotrichaceae bacterium
GACAGTTATGGAAAACTCAGGTAGAGCAATTATAGGTATTGGTATTGGAATGGGAGAAGATAGAGCATTAGAAGCTGCTAAACAAGCTGTTTCATCTCCTTTACTTGAAACTTCAATTGAAGGAGCAACTGATGCTATTATTAATATTACTGGTGGAGTTAATTTAACATTATTTGAAGCAGAACAAGCTGCTGAAGTTGTTAGAGGAGCTGCTAATACTGATATTAATACTATATTTGGTTCAGTTATTAATGAAAACTTAAATGATGAAGTAATTGTTACAGTTATTGCTACTGGTTTTGATAAGAATAAAAAAGAAGAAGAAAAAGAATCATCTCCTAGACGTTATCAACAAGAAAGAGAAACTGAAATATTAGAAGCTGTTACATCTAGAAGAGAAGATGCTGACATTCCTAGTTTCTTAAAAGATAGAAATTATTAAAGTCAATGAATATAAATTGTAAATAAAGATGGGATTACAGAATTAATTCCTTCTTTTTTTTATCTTTTTATTATTGTCAAGTTTAAACTTGACAATTGATTATCTTTATGTTATGTTTAAGATGGGTTATGAAGATAACCTGGTATATAATTAGAAAGAGGACGAGTGTTTATGAGAGAAGTGTTTGTTGAAAGGTTAGAAAAACTTTTAAAGGATTCAAATATTTCACAACGTGATTTAGCTCAGGATATTGGTGTTACTGAGTCTGCTGTTTCTAAATATTTAAGTGGAGATAGAATTCCTAGTGGTGATATATTACTTAATTTAGCTACAGCTTTAAATACAACTAGTGATTATTTGTTGGGGTTATCTGAAGAAGATGAAAAAGCAGATAAAAGTTTTCTTGAATTAAAGGGAATTCTTGCGAGAAATACTAAAGATTTAACTCCAGAACAAAAGAATAAACTAATTCAAATGATTGTTAAATATTAAAAAGGAGGTAAAAATGAAACTCAGCAACGCTAGATATGAAAGCATAAAAAAAGATGTAGTAAAAGTTTTATCAAAATACAATATTAATACAATACCTATTGATCCTTTTCAATTAGCTAAAAGAATGGGTATTTCATTAATAAAATATTCAGAAATGGACGATTGTGATACATTAGTGTCTAATCAACTACAAAAAGATGGATTTATATCTGTTGTTTATAAAAAAATATTTTATAATGATAAATGTTTGCCAAATAAGATTAGATTTACAATTTTTCATGAGATTGGGCATTTGGTTAGAAACCACCATCAATTTAGTGATTTGTCTGAGGCGGAAGCAAATTGGTTTGCTGCATATATAATGGCTCCACCACCACTTGTAGATTTGTTTGATATTGATGAATATACTGATATTGTTGATATATTTCATACTACTTTAGAGTGTGCAACGTATTCTATGAATAGATATGTTAGTTGGAAATCACAATCCCGGAAACTGAAAGATTATGAAATAGAATTAATTAATTTGTTTAAAAAATATAAAAATAAAAAGCATTAGATTTGCTGGAACAAACCTAATGCAATAAGATATATGCTAATACTAAGAATAGTATCTATTGTGATCACATATCTATTTTAAGTTTAGCATATTGATCTAAAATAGTCAATTTTTTAAATTGATTTAATAATTATAAGGAGGAAAAAATGGAATTTATTATAACAGGAGGTTCAATATGCGTAAACATAATGAAGATTTAAAAGAAAAGTTAAAATTACATGTTTTAGATTGTACTAATAAGACAATGAAATGCGGTAAATTTGGATTGCCTGAAATATTTTGTCCAAAAATTGATTTACCTGATTATATAGCCTTATGTGATAGGCCTGGTGAATTCAATAAGACAGATAAAACTATAGTTGGTTCATTTTTATATGATAATAAATTTGATACAGATCATTGTTTATTTATGTGTATATACCATAATGACGAAAAGAAATTAAACGATTTTATAAATAAATATAAAAATGTAAAATATTTTATTGAGACAGATAGATCACAAGTTGGAGATGTTGAGGAAGCTTTGAATTTAGTTAAAAGATATATGTCTAGAGTTGAAGCTTTGTGGATTACTCTTTTTATGGATAAATTAGTTGTTCCACTAATAACTTACTCTAATGAAGATAGTTTTAGTTATATGCTTGATGGTATTGAAAAAACAGTGGTTGTTTGTTTTAGTACAAAAGGATCTATGTTAGAAAAAACTGAAAACGAGTTATTGATTAAAGCTATTTCTTATACTGTTGATAATTTAAAATTCTTAAAGAGTATTATTGTTTATAGTACATGCTCTGATGATAACACAATATATGAAACTTTTAAATATGCTACCGAAAAAGGAATTGATATTATAATTCCCGATAATTCTCTTATGAAATGGAATAGGATTAAAAATGGGAAGAACGATTAATAGCGGTCTTGGTAGCGGTTCGACAAACGATTCACAAATAAGTTTTGAACAAGGAGAATATGTTAATAAAATAAATAATATTTCTTCTAGTGAAAATATAAAGAATAAAGCAGAACACACATTTGGAAACAAGAATATAGGTAAGCACAATTTAAAAGATGTTTTAAAAGAAAATGATAATGATAAAACTAAAGCTTATAATAGTGTTAATAATGCAATACAGGATTATGTTAGTTCTAATAATATTAAAGATGGATTTATAGTTGATAAAATTAATTATAATGGACATATTATAACATTTAAAGGAATTGTAGATAATGGCACTTATAAGGCGGGTACAATTTATATAACAAAGGAGGACTTTATTAATGAAAAGAAATAAACTAATTGATAATATTATTAATTATATGATTAATAATGAATATGAAAATAGTGTTATATTAAAGGAACAATATGATAATTCTAAATTTGAATTAGATGAAGATAAAACGGGATTTAATTTATTTTTGGTTGAATATAAAGGAAATTTAAAAACATCAAAGGATGACTATGAAATAAATACAATTGGTGGAAAGTATAATGACCTTGATATTGGATTTACAATTTTTATAAGAAGTGGAATTCTTGATGAAATTGATGGTTATACTTATGGTGATATAGATTTTCCTGATAGTGATGATATAGAATTATATGATGTTACTTTATAATAATAAAAAAGGAAGATATCTTCCTTTTTTTAATACTTTCTTTCTACTTTTCCAAATTTGTCCTTATTATTAGCTGCTGTTATCATTTGAGCTAATATATTAACTGCTATTTGTTCTGTTTTTCTTTCTATATCTCTTAGAGGATTAAATCCTACTAAGTCATAAGATATAATATTTTCCATTCTATTTGCTAATTCTTGATGAATAGTTGTTGAAATAGATTCATCTAATCCATCAAATCTAGGTTCTGATACACCAGGAGCATATTCTGGATCTATTAATGATAGAGAAAAACTTATATGTATACCTTTTGTTTTTGTTGAAGCTTTTATGAAAGCTTCATTTAATATTTCTTCTATACCTCTTTCTTTTATATCTTCTGTTGTGTAATAAGTTATTCCTGCATACTTTAAATTGTCTTTTACTGAGTCTGTTAAATTTCTACATCCAATTATTACTGTTCTTGCGACTTGAACATTACCTTTTTGATAATAAGCTAATTCTTTTGATTTATATCCTGTTACAGCAGATATTGTTAGATCTTGCATATTACCATTTTGAGTAGTCTCTATAGTATCAAATAGAGGAGATCCAGTAAAATAGATTAAACCTATTTCTTTATGTGTTTCAACATCTGACATTATAGATGGGATTGATACAGTTTCATCTCCTCCCATTACTATAACAAAGTTATTATCATCTTTTTTTGTTTCTACTAATGAATTATATAGATCAGTATTGAATTTTTCTATTTCAAATATATTCTTTTTTCTATCTGATAAGTTTTTACTTTTAATAATAGAAGGATCTGTTTTTAATTCAATTATTTCATCTTGATAAAAACTTTTAATATCATTTTTTAATTGTACTGGTCCTAAAGCAGCTCCTTCGATGTTTATTCCTAAATCTGATTCTGCACCATATACTATAGTTTTCATATTATCACCAGTTTAATTTTACATTAATTATTATTGTGGAACAAGGTCTTTACTTTATTTTTCTTTATATTTACTGTATAATTTAGTATAGGTGATTTTTTATGAAAACTTTAAAAGAATTATTTCCTGAAAGTAATAATGATACTGTAATTAAGGGGATTAGTATTAATTCAAAAGAAGTAAAAAAAGGAGACTTATTTGTTTGTACTATGGGGGTTAGTGCAGATAGACATGATTTTATTGATGAAGCAATTAAGAATGGAGCAAGTGCTTGTTTAATTAGTAAAGATGTTGGAGAAAAGAGTGTTCCATTATATAAAGTTCAAAATACTAATTTAGAATTTCCTTATTTATGTCAAAGGTTTTATGATTATCCAGATTCTAAATTAAAAACTATTGGTGTTACTGGTACTGATGGTAAGACTACTGTTGCGACTATTATTCAAACATTAATAGGAAAAGATAAATGTGGATATATTGGTACTAACGGGGCAGATTGTTCAATGTTTCATGATGCTTTAAAAAATACTACACCTGATGCGAATATTTTATATGATTATATGGATAGATTTATTAAGAATGGGTGTAAGTATCTTTCTATTGAAACATCTAGTGAGGCTTTTTTAAGAGGTAGACTTACTTCTATGAATTTTGATATATCTATCTTTACTAATATTAGTCCTGAACATTTAAATATACATAAGACATTTGAAAATTATTTTGATTGTAAGAAAATGTTATTTAGACAAACTAAAAAAGAAGGATACTGTATTTTAAATATTGATGAAGAACATTATGATGAGTTAAAAGATTATTGTAA
>CACZSX010000043.1 GCA_902783915.1 uncultured Erysipelotrichaceae bacterium
GTGTTATTTATATAATATAATTATTCTTCTTCCTTTTACATCTATAAATCCTTCATCTTTTAAATTTTTAAGTTCTCTACTCATTGCGCATCTATCAACCGCTAAATAACTCGCTAAATCTTTTAAATAAAATGGTAAATAAATGTTTTTTGAACCAGTTTTATTAAATTCAAGATTTAAATACGCTAATATCTTCTCTCTTATAGATTTTTTTGTAAGAATCCATATTCTCTTATTTCTTTCTTTAATTTTTTCATTCATTATTACATACATATTTTTAATAAATTGATTAAAATAATCTTTATCATTATTTAAATTTAACAATATATAGTCATAATCAAATATTATAACTTTAGTATTATCTTCTTTAACTATAATATTATCGTCTTCTCTAACCTTTTCATTTATTACAAATACATCATTCTCATATATTTCATCAATTATATTTGTATTACCATCCAAATCAATTTTAGTTATTTCTATTGATCCTTTTTCTACTACACCAATGATATTAGAATTTTTATATCTTTTAGTTAGAGATACTCCTTTATTTAAATCAAGTACTCTAGCTTCTAATAGTTCTAGCAATTTAATCTTATTTTTATTGTTTATATTATCAAATGGATTCATTTTACACCTCTATACATTTATTTTATCAAAAAGTGTATAATGTTGCAACTGCAACGCAGTAATTAATTTTTTTGGTGCTATGATTTTTATAGTAAAAGGAGAGGTATTATGAAGATAGTGAAGAGAGATGGACATATAGTAGATTATATGCCCGAGAAGATTGAAAATGCTATAATGAAAGCAAATGCTGAGGTTTGTGATGAAGATAAAGTATCTGAAACACAAATTAAAAATATTATAAAATATATAGAGGGTTTAAAGAAAAAAAGAATGCTTGTTGAAGACATTCAAGACATAATTGAAATGAGATTAATGGCTCTTGGTAAATATCAACTTGCTAAACAATATATTACATATAGATATACAAGAGAATTAGTAAGAAGAAGCAATACAACTGATAAATCAATTAAAGAATTAATTGATGGTGAAAATGAATATTGGAATACTGAAAATTCCAATAAAAATGCCAAAGTAGTTACTACTCAAAGAGATTATCTTGCAGGTATAACTTCTACAGACATTACAAGAAGATTTTTACTTCCTGAAGATATTGTTAAAGCTCATGATGAAGGTATAATTCATTTTCATGATGCAGATTATTTTGCGCAAAATGCATTACATAATTGCGATTTAATTAATTTGGAGGATATGCTCAATAATGGTACTATGGTTAATGGTGTAATGATAGAAAAACCACATAGATTCTTAACTGCAATGACAATTGCAACACAACTTATTACTGCTGTTTCATCAAGCCAATATGGTGGATGTACTATTACACTTACTCATCTAGCACCATTTGTTAGAGATTCATATAATCGTTATTTAGATAAATATAAAAAACGTGGATTTAAAAAAGATGAAATAGAAAAATATGCTAAAGAAGATTTACAAAAAGAAATTATTGATGGTGTTCAAACATTCCAATATCAAATAAATTCAATGACTACAACAAATGGTCAAGCGCCATTCTTAAGTGTAAATATGTATTTAGGCGAAACTGATGAATATAAAGATGAACTTGCTATGATAATTGAAGAGGTTCTAAATCAAAGAATTCAAGGCATGAAGAACAGTAAAGGTGTATATGTTACACCAGCCTTCCCTAAACTTCTATATGTATTAGAGGAAGATAATATTCATCCAAAAAGTAAGTATTATTATTTAACTAAATTAGCAGCTAAATGTACTGCAAAACGTATGGTACCAGATTATATATCTGAAAAAGTTATGAAAAAATTAAAAATAGATGCTAATGGTAATGGTCAATGTTATCCATGTATGGGTTGTAGAAGTTTCTTAACACCATATGTTGATGAAAATGGCAAACCTAAATATTATGGTAGATTTAATCAAGGAGTAGTTACAATCAATCTAGTAGATGTCGCTCTATCTAGTGAAAAAGATATGGATAAATTTTGGAAAGTATTTGAAGAAAGACTTGAATTATGCCATAGAGCATTGCAAATAAGACATAAAAGATTATCAAAAGCAACAAGCGATGTAGCACCTATTTTATGGCAACATGGTGCATTAGCAAGACTTGGTAAAGGAGAATCAATTCATGATTTATTACATAATGGATATTCTACTATTTCACTAGGATATGCTGGTCTTTATGAATGTGTTA
>CACZSX010000044.1 GCA_902783915.1 uncultured Erysipelotrichaceae bacterium
TATAAACTCATATTTTGAAGATACAAAAATACTAAAAATACATATAGTTTGGAATTATTGGTATTATGATATAACTAAACAATATGTTCCAGAAGAGAATAAATATGATTTTTTTGATGAATTAACAGGCAGAACACCGGGTGATAATAGCGTTATATACGATACTGCTAAAGCACGTCATACTCGTCAAGAAGTCGCATATTTCTATGTTAAGTATTTACCAGAGGAATATAGGATAAATGCATATGATTTATTCCCTGAGTTAGAGCATGATAAGGTTTTAAGTTTAGATAATTAGAAAAAGAATATTTATATTCTTTTTTTTTATGTATACGTGGTATAATAAAATTAGGTGATTTTATGGGTAGAATTAAAGGTTATTTAAAGAGAATTGATGAGGTTGCATATAAGAATAATAAGAGTACATTTTTAATGGTTATTGATGTTTTTATTTGGTATATTTTTTATGGTGCTACTTTAACTGATTATTTAAATTATGAGTTTTATAATAGAAGTTTTAAGGAAAGAAGAGAATACGCTGTAGTAAGAACTCAAAATAAATTTTATGAGAGGGTTAGTCCTTCTAAGTACAAGGAGTTTTTTACTATTAAACCTAATTTTTTAAATAATTTTAAGGAGTATATTGGTAGGGATTTTTATGTACCTAGTGATGGTATTGATAAGTTAAAGTTATTTTTAAAGAAGAATAAGGAATTTATGATTAAGCCTCTTGATGGATTAGGTGGTGCAGATGTTAAGAAGGTAAAATCTAGTGACATAAAGAATTATAATGAATATTTAAAGTATTTGGAAGATAATAGGATGTTTTTAGAGGAATTAATTGTACAGCATAAGAAAATGAGTATTTTATGTCCATCTTCTGTTAATACATTGCGTGTTATGACTTTTGTTAATAATAATAAGAGTGAATTATTATATGCTGCTTTAAGAGTTGGTAATGGTATAAATGAGGTAGATAACTTCCATAAGGGTGGTATGGGTATATCTATTGATACTGCTACTGGTAGGCTAAAGGGTGAAGCAATAGATAAGGATTTAAGGCATTTTACGAAGCATCCTGTTACTAAGACATACTTTAATAATTATGAATTACCTTATTGGAATGAGATTAAGGAATTGGTATTAAAAGCTGCATTGGTAAATCAAAATATAAAAGTAGTTGGCTGGGATGTTGCTATTACTAAAAATGGACCAGTACTTGTTGAAGGAAATAGAAGACCTGGTTTTGATTTGGTACAGGTATTAAGTGATAAGGGTAGAAAAGATATAATAAGGTATGTTTATAGTAAATTGGGGAGGTAATTATGAAGAAATTAAATATATTAGTAATCCCTAGTTGGTATCCTAATAAGAGCGATCCATTATGGGGAAATTATTTTATAAAGCAAACTGAAGCATTAAGTTCTTATGCTGATACTTCTATGTTGTATATAAATAGAGCAAGTGTAAAAGAACCTCTTAATTATTTTAATGAAAAGAGTACAGATGGTTATTATGATAATAAGTATCCATTTAAATTTTATAAGAAAACTATATTAAATTTTAGATCTGTAAGTTTAGATTACTCTTATAAAAAGTATGCGAAGGATGCTTATAAAGCATATAAAAATTTAGAATTATTTACTGGCAAACCAGATGTTATTATAGCTATGAGTGCTCTTCCTGCAGGGCTTGCTGCAAAGTATATTAGTGAAAAAGAGAATATTCCATATATAGTGCATGCTCATAGTGAAGGTATAATGATAAATCCATTATATAAGGATTATGTTACTACTATAATAAAAGGAGCTGCTGATTATATGGCAGTTAATGAAAGTATTAAAAAGATTGTTGAATCTAAAAGAAATAATTGTCATTTAGTACCAAATTTTATAGATTGTAATAAGTTTAAAATAGGTAAAAAAGATAGTAAGGATTTTATATTAATAAGTGTAAGTAATTTTTATAAAGTAAAAGCTTTAGATGTTTTATTAAAAGCAATGGATATTGTAGTAAATAAAAAAGGTAATAAGAATATTAAGTTAAAGATAGTAGGTACTGGTGAATATAAAGATTTTTATGAAGGTATAGCAAGAAGTTTAAATCTTATGGATAATGTTGAGTTTGTTGGTTATGTAAATAATGATAAATTACCTGAATTATTATCTTCTTCTAATGCATTATGCGTATCTTCAACTTTTGAAACATTTTGTATTCCAATAGTAGAAGCTTTTGCATCTGGCATACCAGTTATTACTACTGATTGTGTTGGACCACTAGAAATAGTTAATAAAGATAATGCAATAGTAACTCCTATAAATGATATAGATAAATATGCAGATTCTATATTAAAAATGGTTAAAAATTATAAGAAATATAATAGTAAAAAGATTAAAGACTATGCTTTTAATAAGTATGATAAAAGTGTTGTTTGTAAAAATATAATTGATATATGTAGTAATTTAAAATAAAAAACTTCTTATGAAGTTTTTTTACATTCTAGCATTTGGATACATATTTTGATTATAAACATCTGCTGGTAAAGAAGGATTATATTCGTTATAAACATTAGTAGTTCCTTCTAGTCTAGATATTCTATTATCTAATCTTTTAATCATTTTTTCAATATTGTTAAGTCTATTTTCAAAATCCATAGCCATATTTGGATAATATTCGGGATATGGCATATACATTTGATTATTTCTATCTATCATAATTCACCTAATACCTTTCATTAAAGTATATGCGAAAGTAATAAATGTGTTATAATCTTATTAGGTGATTATATGCGTCTTAGAAAATTAAAAAATTCAAATGAATTAATTAATAATTCAAAATATATAGTATTAAATCCAAGTGATTATAAAGGTAAATGGAAAGAAGTATTTAATAATTCTAATCCAATATATATAGAAATAGGTATGGGTAAAGGTAAATTTATATTAGAGAATGCACTTAAAAATAAGAATATTAATTATATTGGTATTGAAAAGTTTGATTCTGCTATTAGTAGAGCAATAAAAAAGATAGATAATTATGATATAAATAATTTAAAATTAATAAGGATGGATGCGGAAGACTTAGAAAGTGTATTTTCTAATGAAATAGACTTATTATATTTAAATTTTTCTGATCCATGGCCAAAAGATAGGCATGAAAAAAGAAGACTAACTCATGAGCATTTTTTAAAGATATACGATAAGATATTGAAGAATAAAGTAATAATTCAAAAAACTGATAATAGGAAGTTATTTGAGTATTCAGTATCATCTTTAATCAAATATGGATATAAAATTGATGAAATTAGTTTGGATTTGCATAAAGATAAAGATGATGTTATAACTACAGAATATGAAGAGAAATTTATGAAAATTGGAGTTATATATATGGCAATATATAAAAAATAACCAAAAAGTATAGTTATATAAATGCTTTTTGTGATATAATAAAAAAAGAGTAGGTGGCTCTATGAAGAAAGTTATATTTTTATTTCTACTCTTATTATTAGCTACTGGGTGCAGTAAGGAAAATATAGATATAAATAATTATGAAACTATATTGGATACTTTTTTAAGTAAACCAACAGAATTGGTAAATAATTATTCATCTGGTTATAAATATTATTTACCATCTGGTGTAAGAGTAGTAGATAGTAAGGATTATAATGATAAGTTATATTATAATGGTGATTATTATTATTTATTTGTAGATGTTGTTAGTTACTATTATAAAAATGATATTGATTATGAAAAAAGTTCACAAGCTATATTTTCTAAATCATTAAATTATAATGGTAAGGAAGGATATACTGAAGTTGTAAAAGATAATGATTTATATAAGATTAGTGTATATTATAATTATTCTAAAATAGAAGGTTATGTAGAATATGATAATATAGGTCAATCTTTAATAAATATGTGTTATATTCTTAATTCTATTAAGTTTAATGATGCGGTTATAGAATTATCTGTTGGAAATGATTCAATAATTTTTACTGAAGAAACATATGATTTTTTTACTCCAAGAAAAAAAGGTGGAAACTTTATTGATTATATTAAACTATATGATGAATATAAAGAAGTAACAGATGAAAATAATATTGGTAATAAAGGAAATGAATAGAGGTGCATTATGGGATTATTTGATAAACTAAAAAATGTATTTATTGAGGAAGATTTTGATGAGGATCTTCCAAAAGAAGAAAAAAAAGATGAAGAACAAGTAAAAATTGAGGAAATAAAGGAAGAAAAAGAAGAAATTAAGGATGTAGTAAGTGATGATACTTTTAGTGATAGAGAATTATTAGATACTAAAGAAAAGTTTAAATTCCCTATTATATTTGAAGAAGATGATTTTAAAGAGGAAAAGAAAAAATCTAAAAGTGTAAATATTTTAGAAAGAGAAACTATTAAGTATGATCCAGAAATAAGAAAAGATGTAAGAAAAGAAAAGAAAGTATTTAAACCATCTCCTGTTATTTCTCCTGTCTATGGTGTGCTAGATAAGAATTATTCTAAAGATGATATTGCAACCAAAGATGGACTTTTAAGTGATGTAAATGAAGTTGATATAGATTATGTTATAAAAAAGGCTTCTGGTGAGTATACTACAAGAGAAGAGAAAAATAGTGTTGAAGAAGAAAGTAAACCTATAGAATTGTTTGTTGAAAAAGAAGTAGTAGAAGAAAAGAAAGAAGAAGAAAATAAAGCTAATGAAGAAGTAGCATTAGATGTTGATGAAAAAATCAAATCAATTGATGAACTATTAAAAGATACTACTGATGATGATTTTTATTCATTGGTTGATAGTATGTATAAAGATGAAGAAGGAGATGTAGAATAATGACATTTGTTGAAGTATTACAAGTAGCATTACCATTAATTTTATATGTTGTTGCAATTATATTATTAATAGCTTTAATAGTTTTAGTTGTTAAGATTATTAAAACTATGAAAAAAGTCGATGAGATAGTTGATAATGTAGAAAGTAAAGTTAAATCTTTAGATAGAGTATTTGGTTTTATTGATTTTTGTACAGATAAAGTATCTTATATGACAAATAAAGTTGTTGATAATGTAACAAATTTAGTAATGCATTTTAAAAAGAAAAAATATAATAAGAAAGAGGAGGAAGAAAATGAGTAAGAAAGGTAAAGTAGGATTTTTAGGTGGTGCATTAGTAGGTCTTGGTTTAGGATTCCTATTTGCTCCTAAAAAAGGTGAAGAAACAAGAAAGGAATTAGCAGAACAAATTTCAAATTTATGGGATAAAGTAAGAAGTATGGATACTGATGAAATTAAAGCGAAATTTGAAAGTAAAATAAAAGAAATAGAAACTGGATTAAAAGATTTAGATAAGGAAAAGGTTTTATCTATTGCTAAAGAAAAAGCTGGTGATTTAAAGTCTAAAACTGAAGAACTTGTAAAAATGGCAAAAGAAGCTGGTAAACCAGTAGTAGAGAATGCAGCAGTATCTATTAAAAAAGGTTTAGCAAATGTTACAAGAGATGTATTAAATAAATTAGAAAAATAATTGACTTAGTATTAAATAAGTTATATACTACAAGCAATTAGCGAATTTAAGTAGTTTATTAATTAGAAATGTAGAGATTTAATGTTTGGTGAAAATTAAACTAATTACTAAATGAATTACTGCTAATCCCGTTAACCCGGTTATAGGAAGAGTGTAGATTAATCTATAAACTAAGGTGGTACCGTGCTTATGCGCCCTTAGATTATAGATTTTTTATTTTTTGGAGGTATTATGTGGGAAGATATTTATAAAGAAAATAAAAGATTGGATATCATATTTATGTCTAAATATAAAGAAGATTCTAAAATATATGAAAAAAATTGTATAGAACTTATGAACGAAATATCAGAGTTCGCAAATGAAACAAAATGTTTTAAATATTGGAGTATTAAAAAGATGAATAAAGAGAAAGCATTAGAAGAGTATGCAGATGTAATAACAATGTCTTTAAGTTTCTTTACAATTTTAAATGTAAAATTAGAAATAATACCACATACAGATACTATAGATGTATTATACTTATTAAATAAGTTATATAGTAATGTATCATTACTTTATGAAAATAAAAGTGATAAATTAGTTAAACAAATATTTAGTGATGTATTATATTTAGGAGATTTATTTAATTTTAGTGATAAAGAAAAATATGATGCATGTTATAAGAAAATGAAAATAATAGAAGAAAGATTAAATAGTGATTATTAGGAGGATATATGAAATTATTTGATGAATTAAAATGGAGAGGTTTAATAAAAGATACTGCTGGTGATGATTTAGAAGAAAAAATTAATAATGGTGGTATGACATTTTATATAGGTACAGATCCTACTGCAGATTCAATGCATATTGGGCATTATACATCATTTTTAATATCTAAAAGGCTTGCAAAAGGAGGACATCACCCAATACTTTTAATAGGTGGCGCAACAGGTAGAATTGGAGATCCTAGACCTACAAGTGAAAGAGAAATGAAATCTATTGAGGAAATAGAACATAATATAAAAGGACTAACTAAACAAGCTGAAGATATATTTGGATTTGAAGTAGTTAATAACTATGATTGGTCTAAGGATATTAATTTTATTAATTTTTTAAGAGATTATGGAAAATTCTTTAGTTTAAATTATATGTTAGATAAAGATATTATTAAAAGAAGATTAGAAACTGGTATTACATATACAGAATTTTCATATATGATAATGCAAGCATTAGATTTCTTACATCTATATGAAACTAAGAATTGTACTATGCAAGTAGCGGGCTCTGATCAATGGGGTAATATAACAGCAGGGATAGATTTAATAAGAAAGAAAACGGGTAAAGATGTATATGCATTTACTATGCCTCTTATTACTAATAAAGATGGTACTAAAATAAGTAAAAGTGAAGGAAAAACTATATGGTTAGATAAAAATAAAACCTCATCTTATGAATTATATCAATATTTTATTAATACAGATGATTCAATGTGTGAAGATTATTTAAAAGTATTTACATTCTTATCTCCTGAAGAAATAATAAAAATTATGGAAAAACATAATGCTGAACCACATTTAAGAATTGCACAAAAAATATTAGCAGAAGAAGTAATAACAGATTTACATGGTAAAGAAGAATATAAAAAAGCATTAGAAACTAGTGAAATATTATTTAATGGAGAAATTAGAAAACTAGATCCTAGTGATATAGAAAAAGTATTTAATAATGTAGATAACTATGAAATAGGTAATGAATTAAATGTAGTAGATATGCTAGTAGATAATGGTATATGTTCATCTAAAAGAGAAGCAAGAGAATTCTTAACTACAGGAAGTATTACTATAAATGGAGATAAAATAACTGACTTAGATTTTAATATTACAAAAGATTTTGCAATAAATGGTAAATATGTTGTAGTAAGACGTGGAAAGAAAAAGTATTACTTAGTTAAATTTAAGTAATACTTTTAAAATTTATATTATTATTTGAAACAAAAAAGAGGTAAACCTCTTTTTTTATTATTAATTATTTATTATAGAATTCAACAA
This sequence comes from uncultured Erysipelotrichaceae bacterium, assembly GCA_902783915.1. Lineage (GTDB taxonomy): Bacteria > Bacillota_I > Bacilli_A > RF39 > UBA660 > CAG-1193. The sequence continues at coordinate 7,560 of CACZSX010000044.1, forward strand.
CTAATGACTCATTAATTTCTTGACTTAATTCGCTTCTTTCTGGATATCTAATATAAGTACCTTCAAGTTTATTCTTATCAAATGAAACATATTCTACATTTCTATTAATTGCTTCTAATGCTTGCTTCATACCTTTATGTTCCTTGGAATTTTCTCTTATTGATACTACATCACCAGGTTTAACTTGATAAGAAGGAATATCAACTTTCTTACCATTAACAGCTACATGTCCATGGTTAACAAATTGTCTTGCAGCTCTTCTTGTAGAAGCAATACCCATACGATAAACTATGTTATCAAGTCTGCTTTCTAATAATTTAAGCATGTTTTCACCATGAATACCTTTTAGTTTTCCAGCTTTTTCAAATGTCTTCTTTAATTGCTTTTCACTAATTCCGTAAGTAAATCTAATTTTTTGTTTTTCAACTAATTGAACTCCATAGTTAGATAACTTACTTTTTCTAGCATTACCGTGTTGTCCTGGCCCATAAGGTCTTTTAACAAGTTCTTTACCAGTTTCTAAAGTAGATATACCAACACGACGACTTTTCTTGTAACTAGGTCCAGTGTATCTCATAACATTTCTCCTTTCTTTTGTTTACTATAAACAAGAGATCATAATTTTACTTATAGGGTGAGTATTTACAATTTTCGCTAAAGCAGCTTTTAACTACTAATTTCATTTAAAATAAACACATTATAAGTTAGATTACAATGCTGCCAAAATGTTTAAAGCATATGTATTATAATATTTTATTTAAATTTAGTCAATACTATAAAATATATTCTAAAATGTCGAAATATGTGGTAAAATATATTATAGATAGGAGAGTGGGTTATGAATAATGATATTATACTTCTTATTTTGACTTATTATTTTATAGGTGTTGCTTGTATTATTATTACATTAAATTTAATACAGTATTTTAATAAGAAAAAATATAAAAATGAAATAGAATCATTAGATATAGAAAAAAATCAAATAATTGATGCTCCTATAATGACTGAATTATCTAAAGTGGAAGTATTAAAAGCAAAGTCTATAAAAGAAAAATATAAGCAATGGAAAAAAGAAATAGAAGATATGAAGAATGATTTAGATTCTTCTATAAATGATATGATATTGGATGCAGATTTTTCACTTGAACAGAAAAATTATAAAGATTATTTAAGAAAAAAGATTAATATAGAAATTAAATTATTAGAATTAAAAGAACAAAAAGAAAGATTATTAGAAGAAATAAAAGAAATAACTTTAAGTGAAGAAAGAAATAGAGTTTTAATTACTGAATTAAAAACAAAATATAGAGATATAGTTCATAATTTTGAAGTTAATAAAGATTCATTTTCTTCTATTACAAGTGTAGTACAACTTCAAATAGAGACTATAGAAAAAAGATTTTTAGATTTAGAAAAAGACTTGGAAAAACAGGATTATATATCTGCTAATAAAATAAGCAAAGTTATAGACAAGATGGTTAAACATTTGGATACTATTGTTGATGAAATACCACCTGCTATGGCTATGATAGATACAATAATTCCAAAACGATTAGAAGAAGTAAGTAATACTTATGAAAATATGATTAAATCAGGATATCA
>CACZSX010000045.1 GCA_902783915.1 uncultured Erysipelotrichaceae bacterium
AACTCATATTAAAATCTCCTTTTCAACTAAATTTTAACTTTACATTTTTCTTTATCTACAACCATATCTGTTGTATTTTCTGAAATAAAAATTGCATATTCTCTACATAAATCTAAATCCTCATCAATTTGTTTGCTTAAACTTTCAAATTGTGCACTTGATGTATGTAATAACAGCTCACTTTTTAAATTATTGTTTCTTCTTTCTGCTTCAAGATATGCATCTTCAATATTATCATATAATTTTTCCATAACAACTAATTCTTCTAATGAAGGTATGTTTCTTTGTTCATAATATGCTTGCGGTAAACGGAATGGACTTCTATGTATATTTTTAAGTATTTTATTATATCTAATAAAGTCTTCAAATCTACTATATGGAAATGTTACAGCATGCACAACATATGGAGTATGTCCACCATATCTAATTCTGTCTTCTATAACATAACACTTTGATACAATATATCCTTTTATTGTGTCTTGGTAATCTTCAACGTATCCACCTTCAATTTTTAATTCTTCTACTGCATATTTTACTGGATAACTCATAATTCCTCCTAAAATACTATTTTATATACTTCTTTATATTTTTTAACAAATATAAATTTAATATCTTTTTTAATTTCTTCAGGTATTTCATCTAAATCTTTTTCATTTTTTACTGGTAAAATAATGGTTTTAATGCCACTTCTATGTGCACCAATACATTTTTCTTTTAATCCACCTATAGGTAATATTTCACCTCTTAATGTTATTTCACCAGTCATACCTATTTTATTATTAATAGCTTTATTTGTAAAAGCACTTATTATAGCTGTAGTAAGTGTTATACCTGCAGATGGTCCATCTTTAGGTACAGCACCTTCTGGTACATGAATATGTATATCACTGTTTTCAAGTAAATCATAATCTATATTAAAATCTTTATAATGACTTTTTATATAACTAAGTGCTATTTTAGCACTTTCTTTCATTACATCACCTAAAGATCCTGTTAGAGTTAGTTCTCCTTTACCTTTATAGTAACATACTTCTATAGGAAGAATAGTACCACCAAATTCTGTATATGCTAGTCCATTTGCTACACCACTAGGCAATGGTTCATTTTCCTCATCTAAATATCTTTTCTTACCTAAATATTCTTCAATATTCTTTTCAGTAATAGAATATTTCTTTTTAGTATTAGTCTTATTTACTATATTAGTACTTATTTTTCTTAATACATCAGCTATTTTTCTTTCTAGATCTCTTACACCAGCTTCTTTAGTATAATTTCTTATAATAGATAGTATTGCTCCATCACTAAATGATACATCTTTATTAGTTAAACCATGCTCTAATACTTCTCTTTTAATTAAATGTTTTTTAGCAATATCTAATTTTTCTAGTTCAGTATAACCACTAAGTTCAATTATTTCTAATCTATCTCTTAATGCCTCAGGTATTTGATATAAATAATTAGCAGTTAAAATAAACATAACATTAGATAAATCAAATTCTTCTTCAACATAACTATCTACAAAATATTTATTTTGTTCTGGATCCAATACCTCAAGTAAAGAACTAGCTGGATCACCTTTAATATCCTTAGTCATTTTGTCTATTTCATCAATTAAAAATACTGGATTATTACTCTTACATTTTTTCATTGCATTAATAATTTTACCTGGATTTGAACCAATATATGTTCTTCTATGTCCTACTATTTCCGCTTCATCATTTACTCCACCAACACTTATTTTAACAAAGTTTCTGTTAGTAGCATCTGCAATGCTTCTTGCAAGTGATGTTTTACCAACTCCTGGGGGACCTACTAAACATATTATTGGACTTTTTAAATTTTTAGATAATTGTTTTACTGCTAAATATTCTATAATTCTATCTTTTACTTTAAGAAGACCATAATGAGTAGAATCTAATTTCTTCCTTGCTAATTTTAAATCTTTATTTTCATTTGTTTTAATTTCCCAGGGTAAAGATAATAGTAATTCAATATAATTTCTTACTACTCCTACTTCTGGCGAATTAGAATTCATTAATTCATATTTTTTTAGTTCATTATATAATTTGTCTTTTACATAATTTGGACATTTAAATTTATCTATTTTTTCTTTTAATAAATTTACATCTGTTTCTTTTAAATTAACATCTCCTAATTCTTCCCTAATTAATCTTATTTTTTCTCTTAATATAAACTCTTTTTGACTATCATCTAAAGTCTTCTTTAATTTAATATCAATTTTTTTATCTAACTCAAGTATTTCTTCTTCAGTTTTAATATCCTCGAAAAGCATTATTACCCTTTTATATGGATTAACAGTATTTAAATATTCTAATCTTCTTTCAAACTCTAATGGCAAATAATTTGCAACAATATCACTTATTTTTGAAATACTATTTATTTCACTAATTTGTGCTAAAACACTATTTGAAACATTTGGTACATTAGATACATATGATTCAACACGTCTTTGTAATTTTCTTACTAATGCTTTCTCATCAACTGGAGACATTGCAAATTGAGTAGTACTTGTAATAACTGCATCTAATATATTTTCTTCAGATTCATAATCTTTATATTCTAATATATTTACTCTATTAATGCCTTCTAATACTACTCTAGTGGTTTTCCCAATCTGCATTTTCATAGTTACTTTTGCTACTGTACCTATATTAGGCAATTTATTAATATCAATATTCTCATCAAGTGGATTAACTTGACTTACTAAAAGTATATGGGAGTCATGGTTTTTTTCTGATACTTCAAGTACATGCTTATCAATATCATTATTTAGTTCTAATCTAAATTCACAATAAGGTAGTAAAACAGCACCTCTAAGTATTATCACTGGTAAATTAGTTTTAACCATAAGCACACCCTCCCAGAAACAATTCTTATTATACATATTTTATATTTTTTGTCTATCAAAAATAACATAAATTTTTAATTTTTTTAAAACATTTTTTAGGCATTAATTTTTTCTTTATTTTTTCAATTTTTTAATTTACATTATATGCTAAGTATGCTATTATATTGGAGAATAAATCTGTTCAAAAAAATAAAGAAAAAGGTATTTTACATACCTTTTTTAATTATTTTCCTTTAAGAATTCTAATGCTTTTCTCATTCTTAAATCATAGCTTATCATATCTTTGCCACCAAATGCTTTAATTAATTCTTCTTTAGTCATTTGATACATTTTAGCAAGTCTATCTGCTTCTTCATCTCTTTCTTTATCAGTTACTTCAAATTTCTCTTTCTTTGCTATTTCTTCCATCATATATCTATATGTTATATTCTTTTCTGCTTCAGGTTTTAATTCATCTTCTAAATCATCTATTGATTTTTTAGAAAATTTCAAATATTGTTCTAATGATAATCCTTGCATATGAAGTCTTTGATCATATGTATCTAACATATGGTGTATTTCTTCATGTATTAATTCTTCAGGAAGTTCAATAGTTGTTTCTTTTCTTACAGCTTCTAATATATCATCGATAAATTTATTATCAATATCTTTTTCTTTTTGTTCAGTAAGGTCTTTCTTTAAATGTTCTTTCAATTCTTTTTCTGAATGAACATTTTCAATACCTAAATCATCAAAAAATTCTTCATTTATTTCAGGTAATTTTCTTGTTTTTACCTCATGAATAGTAACTTTAAATACAACTTTTTGACCTTTTAATTCTTCACTTGGATAATCTTTAGGGAATGTTAGTTTTATATCTTTTTTATCACCAGATTTTAATCCAATTAATGCTTCTTCAAAACCCGGTATAAATGTATTACTACCAATTTCTAATGGATAGTTTTCTCCTTTACCACCATCAAATGCTTTATCATCTTTAAAACCTTCAAAATCAATTACAGCTGTATCACCATTTTCAATTTTACCATCTTTAATTTCAATTTCAGCATATTGATCTCTTAATCTATTTACTTCGGCCTCAATTTCTTCATCTGTTACTTTTACTTTTTCTTTCTTAACTTTTAATCCAGTATATTTTTTAATTTTAACTTCTGGCGCAGTTACTATAGTAAACTCTATTTCTACACCATCTTTATCAATACTTTTAATATCTATTGAAGGTTGAACAACTGGTTCAAGTTTGCTCTCATTTAATACTTCAGTATATAAACTAGGTAATAAAATATCTATTGCATCATTGTATAATGATTCAACACCATATTTCTTTTCAAATACATTTCTTGGACATTTACCTTCTCTAAAACCATCTACTTTTGCTTTTTTGACATTCTTTTCAAATGATTTATTTAAGGATTCTTCCCAAACTTTCTTTTCTACTTTCTTAACAATTACATGTTTATTTGACATAATTTCTCCTTTCACAAAACAACACTATTATATAAAATATAGCAAAAAAATGCAATAGTTCTATTATTTATATACACATTCTTTTCTATGCTTTATTTTCTTAACTTTACCATTATCATCAAAGTCAATATCAACAAAATAAAAACTCATTGGATTTTTATATCCTTTGCTTAATATATATGGTGATGCATGCATAATTGCTGCTGTTCTATAACATCTTACACCATATATATTATTGTAACTACCATAATGTGTATGGCCATGATGAATAATAACTGGTCTTTTTTCTTCATCAATATTTCTAATATACATACCTATTGTAAAATTTTTTTTACCATTTTGCAATATATCCCCATGTAATAAATCAATAGTTAAACCATTAATTGCTATTCTTCTTCTATTAGGACCTAAATATATAATATCTTCTCTTTTTTTAGATAAGTCACTTAAAATTTCTTTATGTAGCAATTGATACCAATAGTCATCATGATTACCACTCACAACTAATGTTTTATTGCTATAGGAAGGATAATAAATTGTTCCATATTCTAATTGACCTTCGTACGAACTTACCCTAAGACATTTATAATAATCCTCAATATTTGGATATAATCCATCAAAAAAATCTCCACAATGTAATACCAAATCAGTATTTTTTTCTTCAATTGTATAATATGTATCTGTTAGTAAATCTATAGTATCATTTTTACTACATAAATGTGTATCCCCTAATAGCGCTAATCTTATGTGTTCCTTATTTAATGATATATGATATGTTGTCTCATCTATACTAGGCCTTTTTTCAAACACATCACCAAATAATTTAATATATATGCTATTGTCTTTTAAAGAATTAATTAATAGCATAACTTCGTTATCTGATAAACCAAGTTCACTACATATTTCATTAAAATTTCTATTTTTACTTAATAAATATCTAAATTTACTATATAATTCTTTAGAAAACATAGCATACCTCCTTTTTTAAAGTATTATATATATAAAATAAAAAAAAGCAACATATAGTTACTTTATTTCTACTAATGTAATATCATATTTACCATTAGGACTTTCTACTGTTACTTTGGCACCTTTCTTTTTACCTAATAATGCTTTAGCAATAGGAGATTCATTAGAAATTTTGTTTTCAAATGGATCTGCTTCAGTACTTCCTACAATCTTATATTCTTCTGTATCATCTTCATCATCGTATTTAATTACAACAGATGAACCTATTCTTACTGTATCACTAACCTCTTCACTAATAATTACAGCATGATCTATCATATATTCAAGTTCTTGAATTCTTCCTTCAATTATTGCTTGTTCTTCTCTTGCAGAATGATACTCAGCATTTTCAGACAAATCGCCTAATGCTCTTGCTTCTTTTATTGCTTTAATTATTTCAGGACGTTTAACTCTTTTTAATTCATCTAATTCTTCTTCTATTTCTGTAAAACCTTCAGCAGTAAGATAAACTTCTTTTTTATCTGCCATAAATATCACCTCTTAATTTTTTTACCTAGTTCATAATACGCTATTTTTAATATATTGTCAATAGCATTTTATATATAATATGCATATATAAAATAATGATTACTCATTTCTTAATGAAACACTTATTCCATCACCAATTTTATAAAATGTAGTATTAAATTCAGCATTAGATTTTAAAAATTCTATATAATCTCTAATATGATTTACTAATTGCCTTAAATTTTTACTTGCAATTCTTTCTTCTTGTTCAACTAATCCATGGAATTCCATATTATCAGATATAATAACACCATTTTTTGCTAAATTTTTAGAGTACTTATCGAAAAATCTAATATATTGACCTTTAGCAGCATCAATAAATATTAAATCATACTTGCCTTCCAAATTAATATCTAATGCATCAGCATGTACTAATGTAATTCTTTTATCTAAATCAAATTCTTTTATGTTTTTAATGGCCATTAAGTATCTATCATCATCTTTCTCAATCGTAGTTACTTTAACCTTATCATTTGCTAAAGCCATCTTTATAGCTGAATATCCAATTGCTGAACCTATTTCTAATATATTTTTAATATTGTTATCATTTATATATTTAGTTAAAAATTCAATACCTGTTTTTTGCATTATTGGAATATTATTTTCTTTAGCATATTTTTCTATTTGCTTAAAATTCATAATTTTAACCTCTTTGTAAAAAATAGTAATCTCAAATAATTGAAATTACTAGATAATAATATACTTTTTTTTATAATTTGTCAAATTTTATATTTATGTATAAATATTTACCTTTTTTAAATCATCAATAAATTTTTTAGTATTTAAATAAATACCTGTATGAGAATTATAATATTCAGTTAAAAAATCATCAATTTGATTCTTTATTTTCGTATCCATTTCTATTTTAGTTATTTTAGATATATCTAAATAATAATACATTCTTAAATACTTAATTGTTTTTAAATCAACTATTTTTTCATTTGTTCTACAATTTTTACACAATAAGCCATTATCATAAGAAGATATTGTTACTATATCAGTTAATTTTCCACATTTACTACATTTATCTAATACTGGTTCTACTCCTAAATACGTAAGCATTTTTAATTCTAAAATATTAGTTATTACTAATGGATCATATAATTCGTTTATTTTTAATAAAGAATTAATAAATAAATCAAATATTTCTTCTTTTTTAATTGATTGCTTTAAAACTTGATATACAAGTTCAGATAAATATGTTGCAAATCCAATATTAATAACACTATTTTTAATATTAATAAATGGATTATAAACATCAACACTAGTAAGTGTAGATAATTTATCTTCTTTATAATATATATGAAACAAACCATATGTAAGTCTAGTTGATACTCCAGATAAAGTACTTTTTACTTTTTTTGATCCTTTCGATATTATGCCAATAAGACCATATTCTTTAGTAAAAACATCTAATATCTTACTAGATTCACCATAATCTCTTTCTTTTAAAACAATACCCTCTACATCTTTAAGCATATTATTTTCCTTTCTTAATCATTTCTTTATATTTTAAATAATATGTTATATTTCCTGTTTGCTTAAATAAATTCCATAAATCTTCTTTTGTCATAAATGTCCACCTTTCTATTATATGGTGGACATTTATTTTAATTATTATTCATTATTTTTATAACCAAATTCAATTAAATATCTTTCTTTATCTCTCCATTTAGGAACAGTTTTTACAAATAAATTTAAATATACTCTTTTTCCAAATAGATTTTCTATATCTTTTCTAGAATCAATACCTATTCTCTTAATCATATCACCGTTGTGACCAATAATAATCTTCTTTAAATTTTCTCTTTCTACAATTATAAGTACATCTACAACTACTGAATCCTTACCTGGTTTAATGTTTTCAGTTATACATGTAATAGCATGTGGTACTTCATCTTGTGTATAATTAAGTATTTTTTCTCTTACATATTCAGCAGTAAAAAACTCATAATTTTTATCTGTAATATAATCATCATCATAATACTTAATCTCATCAGTTAAATACTTTTTAATTTCTTTAATTAATATATTAGTATCTTCTTTTTTTATTACTGATAAAGGTATTATTTCTTTAAAATCATATAAATCTTTATATTCATTTATTTTATGTAATATTAAATCTTTTGGCACTTTATCAATCTTGTTTAATACTAAAATAACAGGTTTATTAATATCTTTTAATTTATCAATTACAAATTTATCACCCGAACCATAGGGTTCACTAATATCTACTACTAATACAATAATATCAACATCATTAATTGAATAATAAGCTTGACTATTTAATGCTTTACCCAAATTATGTTTTGGTTTATGTATTCCAGGAGTATCAATAAATATAATTTGCGTATCATCATCATGATATATTCCCATTATATTATTTCTAGTAGTTTGTGCTTTAGGACTTGTGATTGCTAATTTTCTTTCCATTATTGTATTTAGTAAAGTACTTTTGCCAACGTTGGGTCTACCTACAATACTTACAAAACCAGATCTCATTACAAATTCTCCTTACTAAATGGATGAGTACACAATTCATTTAAAGTATATTCTTTTGTATTACCTTCTAAATCATACATATATACTTTAGTACTCATATCACAATAATCCACTAATGCTTGTCTACAAATAAAACATGGTGCTCCAATAGTTTTACTCATAACATGAATTTCCTTTATTTCTTTTGGGTTTAAACCTTTGGTAATTGCACTATATAATGCATTTCTTTCAGCACATATTCCAGCTGCTGGACTTGAAGTTTCAACATTTACACCATAATAAACTTCTTTATCTGTTACTAATGCAGCAGATACTGGATAATTAAAGTAATCACTCCTACTATTTTTTAATAAATCTTTCAATACTTCTTTCATAAACCCTCCTAATTATGACAATTGCGGTACAAAGAACAATGCAATCTTTGGATAAAATATAATTACATTCAATATTAATATAACAATAAATATTATGAATGTTGCTCCAGAACTGCAATCTTTTGCAATCTTAATTAATGGATTATATTCAGTTGTTATAGCATCACACGCTTTTTCAATTGCTGTATTTAATAATTCAACTGATAATATTATTCCTAGCATACATATTATTAATATCCATTCAAGACCATTTACATGAAATAAAAATCCCATAACTATCTCAACTATAGCACCCAATGTATAAAGAATTATACTCTTTCCTTCATCAGCATAACTTTTAATACCATTTAATGAATATTTAATTACATTCATAACTGATTTAGCATTAAAGTTTCTTCTTTCAAACTCTTCTTTTATAGTTAAATTTTTTTTCTTATCTTTTGATCCCATAACTATCTAATATTTCCTCCTGTAATTTAAACATTTCTTTTTCATCTTCTTTATTCATATGATCATATCCAAGCAAATGCAAAAAACCATGTACCATCAAAAAAGATAATTCTCTTAAATATGAATGACCATATTCAATAGATTGACTATGTGCCTTATCAATAGATATATATATATCGCCCAATATTGATACATCATTAAATGTTACATCTTCATAATCTGCTAATCTAAATGTTATAACATCAGTTTCTCTATCAATATTTCTATATGTCTTATTTAATTCATGTATTTTATCATTATTAACAAATATTACATTAAATTCGACATCATTAAGTTTCATATATTTAACCGCATATTTAATTAATTTTTTTAATATTGGTAATTCTTCAATTTTTTCCTTTGTTTCGTTTTCAAAACTAATATTCATTAATTCACCATCTCCCCTATGTACTCAGTAAAATTAGTAAGATATATAATCGCTACTAATAATATTAATAACATTATCAAATTCATAAACCAAGCTTTATTTAAAACTTTAGGCAATTTATCTCTTAATTTATCTAATAATATAAATAAGACTGCGCCAATAGTACCACCAACAATATTTAATATAATATCATCTATATCAAATACTCTGCCTATTATATTTTGAACAATCTCAATTGAAATTGAAGATATTGTAGTAAGAATTATAGCCGGATATACTTTTCTTTGATCCAAATATGCAGTAACAAACAAACCAAAAGGCATAAATAATAATATATTTCCAATAAAATTTTTAATAAACAAATGAGAATTTATACTATATCTAAACATTTCTTTAAATGGTATAAAATTGGATAATCCATAGTTATCATCTTGAAATGTAACAATATAGAATAAACTAAGTAAGTATATTATGAACAATAAATATGTTAATTCCTTATAAAAAACAAATTTTTCTTTTTTAGATATTAAATAAGCAATTCTAACTGAAGATAAAATAATAGTAAATATAACTATCATAGCCCAAGCACCACCAAATATCTCTAAAATAATACTTTTAATCATGGTACCCCTCCTCTATTTTTATTTCTTTACTATCTGTAATATTCATATATAACTTATAAAATATATCCATATATATTGTATTACTATTTACATTATATTTCAAGACTTTACTACTAATTATATATTCATCATTATCAAGCATTTCTTGAATTTTTCTTTTTGAATATTCCCTAGCATTTAATATACCTTCACCTTCAGTATATATTCCACTTATTTCCTTTAATTCATAAATTGTATCATAGGAAATGCTAAAAGGAATAATACTATTTTTAAAAATATATTCTTTAACAACATTACTGTTTTTATATTTGTTCTTATTAAATAGAATAATATTTTTATCAAAAAAATTTAAACTTAATACTTTTTTTGACTTACCTGTTTCCCCTTTTATGTCATTAACAAGTGGATACTCTATACTTAATTTATACCATACTTCTCCATATACTTCCCCTGTAGCTTTAACAATTTTCTTTATTTTATCATTTAAATAAATACTACCAGTTATTATAGTATCCCCTTTTTTTACGTATTCATTAACTTCTTTAACCTTAATACCATTAGTAGCAACTATTTTTTTAATAACAGCATCAGAATTAGAAATAATATCTTGAAATTTATAATCTTTAGTTATATTTTTTATTTTTCTTTCTTCAACTTTAATTATATATTTTGTACCGATTCTTTCTATTTCTAACCACTCAAGTTTATCCTTGTTATCATTCAATACCTTATTTTTTATTTTTTCTAGCTCTTTATAATTTTTTCTAAATTGCATAGTTTTAATATCATTTTTATTTAATTCTTCCATAACAAAATTTCTTATTTTTTCACTACTATGTTTAATTTCAATCTTAAAAATAATATTAGTTAAAAAAATAAGAATACATAGTCCAACAAATAAAGATAATAGTAATATTTTGTTATAATTAATGACATTAATTTTATTCTTTTTACCTTTATATCCTATAATATTAATTTTATTTAAAATATTTAATCTCTTGATTTTACTGTATTCTTTTTCATTTATTTCTACTATTACTTCTTTATAATTAATTACATTTACTCTATATATATCAATATCAAGTTTATATAAACTATTTAAAAATCTATCCATATTTTTAGTTTTAACTTTTAATATAATTAAATTTTCAAAACTATTTAAAAACCTATTTTCCATCAAAAATTATACTATCTATATCACCTGATATAAATAATTCATCCTTTTTTAGTTTACTAATAACTAATTTATTGCCAAATATAGATATATTTTTATATTTAGTACTTATTTTTATATTCTTATCATTAAAATTAGATATGCATATATAATTAACAATATATATACCAGATTTATATACATGAATTTCTAAATCATTTGGATCAACATAATTTTTTATTTTATCTAAAATCAATATTATCACCTAATAAAATATATGAAATAAATATATAAATTTTCTATATAATTGATACTCAATATATTTAATACTTTTTTATATAAAAAAATTAGACATGTGTCTAACTTAATTTATTTTTTATTATTGAACTAACTAAAGACATATCAGCTTTACCTTTTAATTTAGATGAAGCTTCTTTCATAACACTACCCATATCCTTAATACTAGTGGCATTTATTTCTTTAATTATTTCATTAATTATATTAGTAATTTCTTCTTCACTTAATTGTTCAGGCATATATGTTTCTAATAACTTAATTTCTTCATTAGTTTGATCAATTAAATCCTGCCTATTACCTTTTTCAAATTCAACTATTGATTCTTTTCTGGTTTTAATTTGTTTACCAATTATTACTAATATATCATCATCTGCTACTTTTTCTAGTTTCTTATTTATTCTTTCTAGATCAATAGCTCCTTTTAACATTCTTAATGTTTGAAGTTTCAAAGTATCTTTACTTTTCATTGCTTCAACTATATCATTAGTTATTCTTTCTAACATATTAATCACCTGTCATATTACACCTCTAATCATAGTTTTTATTTTTTCTATTTTGTTTTCTACTATTAATAATAGCATTTTTCTTAGCTTCTCTTCTTAATACTCCTGGTTTGCTGAAATGTTCCCTTTTCTTCTTTTCAGAGAGAGTACCACTTTTTGCTACTTGTTGTTTAAATCTCTTAAGTGAATTCTCAAAACTACCTTTTACAACAGTTCTAGTCATTATTTATCCCTCCCTCCAATTTAAATTCAAATGAATTATACCACCAAATACGATATATTTCAACAATTTTCTTCAGTATATCAAAAAAAAGCATTACTTAGATGCTTCTTCTTTTGATAATACTTTTTTGCCTTTATAATATCCACATTCAGTACATACTCTATGCGGTCTTATAATAGCTCCACAATTAGAACATTTTGTTGTACCATTTTCTTCTATTTTATAATGAGTACGACGCATTCTTTTTCTTGTTTTACTTACTTTTCTAAATGGAACTGCCATGTTATCCCCTCCTCATTTAGTCTTCTCTAATTAATTTCCATCCATCTCCCGATATAGGAGAATCATCAATATCCTCACTAAGAACTCTTAGTGGGATTTCCAATACAATATTTTGCCATATAATTGAAATAATATCAATACTATTTTGATTTATTTTTACATATTCTTCATCAATTTCATCATCATTTGATAATTTTATCTCAGTTTTTATATCAAATGGATAAATAACATCTTTTAATGTTATAGCACATGGAAGTACCATAGTACCCTTTAATTCAAGATCCATATTATATGAAGAATCAGTAACCCTTGTTATATATGCACTAACATCGATTGGGCTTAACTTTCTAATATCTGTGTTTTCATATAGTGATTTATCTAATGTAATCGTATCACTATATTCTAACTCATTTGTTAGTCTATTTTGTAATCTTGTTAAATCCAACATAATGACTCACCTAGTAAATTATACTAGGTTTACCAATATTTTGCAAGTTTTATTTATTATTAATACCTTTTATTATTCTTATTTTTGGATAATACTTAACTTTTTGATTTAAATAATCCGCATTTGGATCCCTTTCTGTAACAACTTCTTTAATCTGCTGATAATATAATCCATATTTTCCTATTTCAGAAGGTGTACCTACAATTAATTCATTTTTCATCATATCACTAAACATTTCTAAATCTATAGATATTTCTTCAACATCATAAATACTTAAATTTATATTTCCAGAGTATACATCTTCCTCTGGTTCAATTGGATAACTACCTATAAATTCATGTAATAATCCATTTTGATTTACCCAAACTGTTCTTAAACCAACATTTGCAAGTACAATTGCATCAATATATATATTACCTTCTTCAAATATAAGTTTGGTTAGAAATAAAAGTATTCCTTTGGGTATTTCCATATCATTTATAACTACATTATCAGAAGGTTTTATTAAATATTGTTCACTATTATCAATAGTTTTTCTTTCAATAACTATTTTTACACCATTTTTACTTTTAATAGCCATTCTTTCTGTACCAATCATATCTTCATGTTTTTTCATACCATCACCCAATTAAATTTTAACATATATCTATTAATAATTCTATATTTTATGATAAAATAAGTTTTGAGGTGTTTTTATGAAAAGAATTGACAAAACAAATTATTATTTAGATATTGCAGAAGCTGCTCTTGAAAGAAGTACATGTTTAAGAAGATGCTTTGGTGCAGTTATAGTTAAAGATGATGAAATAATATCTACTGGATATAATGGTGCTCCTAGAGGAAGAAAAAACTGTGTTGATATAGGTACATGTGTTAGGGAAAAATTAAATATTCCTCGCGGAGAAAGATATGAACTATGTAGAAGCGTACATGCAGAACAAAACGCAATAATAAGCGCTCCAAGAAAAGATACTATAGGATCTACAATGTATTTAGTTGGTAAAGATGCTAAAACTGGGAAATATGTTGAAAATGGTATGCCATGTTCATTGTGTAAAAGATTTATTATAAATGCTGGAATAGTAAAAATTGTACATAGGGATACGAAAACCAAATATAGAGTAATTGATGTAAATGATTTTATAGAAAACGATGAATCATTAGAAGGAACATTTGGTTATTAATGAATATAATAGGAATAATTGCTGAATATAATCCATTTCATAATGGTCATTTATATCAAATAAACAAGATAAAAAAATTATATAAAGATTCCATTATTATAGTTATAGTTAATGGTAATTTTACTCAAAGAGGAGATATTTCAATAATAAATAAATGGGACAAGGCAAAAATATTATTAAATCATAATATTGATTTAGTTATTGAATTACCTACATTCTATGGTATAAATAATGCTGATCTATTTAGTAAAGGTGCATTAAAAATATTAAATGAATTAAAAATAGATACTTTAGTATTTGGTACTGAAAGAGACTCTTTAGATGATTTTTATAAACTAATTGAATGTAAAAAAACTAATGAATATAAAAAATTATTAAAAGAATATCTAGATAAAGGATATTCATATCCAAAAGCATCATTTGATTCATTAAAAAAACTTACTAATATAGAACTTAATACACCCAATGATATTCTTGCAATAAGTTACATAGAAGAAATAATAAATAATAAATATAATATTAAACCAGTAAATATTAAAAGAACTAATGATTATCACTCTAAGAAATTAACAAATAGTGCATCTTCTATAAGAGATGCAATAAGAAATAACGTTGATATATCTAAATATGTACCAAATGATACATTGAAATATATTAATAATATATCTTTAAATGATTATTTTGATTTAATTAGATATAAAATATTATCTACTGATGATTTAACTATTTATCATGATATTAAAGAAGGAATTGATTCTAGAATTAAAAAATATATATTAGAAGTTGATAGTATAGATGATTTGATTAATAAGGTTAAAACAAAAAGATATACTTATAATAGAATAAAAAGAATATTATTATATGTATTATTAGATATTAAAAAAGATATAAAAATAAATGATTATATTAGATTACTAGGGTTTAATAATAATGGCAAAAAATATATTAAAAGTATTAAAAAAGATATTAAACTACCACTAATATCTAATTATAGCAAAAATAAAGATTTATTAGATTTTGAATACAAAGTTAATTTAATATATTCATTAAAGCAAAATAATATAAGTGAAAGTATAAGAAAAGAATTAAATAATCCTATAGAGATTAATTAATTCTTTTTTTACACTGTGGAATTTTGCATAGATTTCTCTTTTTCAATATATTTTTGCTATTATACTTATATTAATAGTTATAAATTATTAAATAAAAAGTACAAATTATTTGTACTTTTTATTCACAACGAGTAGAAATACTATTCAAATCTGTGCTTAAGCATTTGTAATCACTATATTTTCCATTCCCAATCAAATTAATAATCATACTGCCATCTAAACCAACATACAATTCACATTTCGAATATAAATTATCATCTAATTTTATATAATCTTCACACTTAAAAATTTCTTTATTTGGGTTTTCAATCAAATCTTTTTCTGCTTCAATTAATATATTTTTTGCAGTTGCTCTAAATGAATTTATTTGTGCCATGTTAAAAATGTTTTTTACTTGTGGTAATGCCTTTGAAAAACCAAATATAAGCATAATAATTATAAATAATTCTGCTACTAAACTTGAATATACTAATATGCTTTTACTCTTTATATTAAATAAACATAATATAAATATTACTATTGAAGATACTACTAAATATATTGGCCATTGATTTGCTAAAAATAAAATTAAATTTAATATACTTAAAACCATTAAAACAACATATAACCATTCTTTACTTTTTTCTATTTTTTTACTATTTTTCTTTTTCATATTTCCTCCTAAAGTATTACTACATAATATACTATAATATAAATATATAAAAATGTAAATGAATGTATAAGAAAAAAATTAAATAATCTTATTGAGATTAATTAATTCTTTTTTTCTTTTATACTGCAGGACCTTCTGTAAAGTATCCTGGTTTATTATTTGTTCCATCAATTATAGCATATGGTTTATTCAAATGATTTGCATCAAAATGAGTTCCATTTCCACCAACTAGATTTGTATTACCACCAAATAGCTTTGCACTATTCGCTAAATTTGTTGTAACAAATTTGTCACTTACATATATTGTTGTTAACATTGGCGTATTTCTAAATAGTACATTCATATTTGTTACATTTTTAGTATCCCAACCTGTTAAATCTAATGTTACTAGGTTTGGCATTGCATCAAACATTCCACCTATATTTGCAGCATTAATTTCTCCAAAATTTGATATTCCAATAATTTCTGTAGCCTCTGCTTTGTTAAACATATATGTCATTTGAACAACGTTTTTCATATAATAACTTGATACATCTATACTTGTTGCTTTTGATGAATTAAACATATGCATTGTATTTACAATGGGTTTATTATTTACGTAAACCATTTCATTTAAAATTTGGATAATATTTGAATTCCATTATTTCATCCTTTACTGGATGCTTAAATTTCAATTTATATGCCCATAAATGTATTTGAATGCCTTCTTTATCTATTCCATATTTTTGATCTCCATATATTGGATATCCATGATGTGATAATTGCACTCTTATTTGATGATGTCTCCCTGTTAATAGATTTATATCAATTAATGAGAAATTATTTCTATATTCAATTAAATTATATTCTAAAATGGATTCTTTACCATCTTCTCTAACATATGATGTATTAGTTTTTTCATCTTTATATAATTTATCAATTAATACTTCATGTTCCATTACATGGTTATGTACTAGAGCCATATATCTTTTTTCTATTTTCTTTTCTCTAATTAAATTAGAAAGTCTAGATGCAGCCTTACTAGTTTTTGCAAATACCATTACTCCACCTACAGGTCTATCTAGTCTGTGAACTAGACCTAAATATACATTTCCTGGTTTATTATATTTTTCTTTTAAATAAGATTTAATCATTGTAAGTAAATCTATATCTTTACTAGAATCTTCTTGTACAGGTATATTATAGTCTTTTACTACTACTATAATATGATTATCTTCATATAATATTTTCATTTTTCCCATCTTCCATATATACCACAAGGAAGTATTATATCACTATTTTTTAAAGGTAAACCTACTTCTCCAGATGTTACAGTACCTTTATTTTTTATTGTTATTTTTAATATATTTTCTAATACTTTAGGAGATAGACCTGTAGTATAACTATTTATTAAAAAGAATAATGGATCATCGCTTAATACTTCGGTACATAGTTTTACCAATTTAAATAAATCAGTTTCTATATTCCAAACTTCACCATTAGCACCCCTTCCATAACTAGGTGGATCCATTATAATTGCATCATACTTATTTCCCCTTCTTATTTCTCTTTCTACAAATTTTACTACATCATCTACTATATATCTTACACTTCTATCACTTAATCGAGAAGAATTAACATTTTCTTTAGCCCAAGATACCATGCCTTTTGATGAATCTACATGACATACGCTTGCTCCTGCATATAAGCATGCAACAGTTGCACCACCTGTATATGCAAATAAATTAAGTACTTTAATATCTCTTTTTGAATTTTTTATTTTATCTATCATATAATCCCAATTAACTGCTTGTTCTGGGAATAGACCAGTGTGTTTAAAACTCATCGGTTTAATATTAAATATTAAATCTTTATATTTTATTTGCCAATTATCATCTAATTTATGCTTATATTCCCAGTGACCGCCGCCTTTATTACTTCTGTGATATATAGCATCATAAGAACCAAAACCATTATCATTATCCCATATTATTTGTGGATCTGGTCTTACTAAGATGTACTTACCCCATCTTTCTTTTTTCATACCATTTTTCATTTCTAATAGTTCATAATCAGTCCAATTACTTGCTAATTTCATTTTTTTCACCCACTTTACTATTTGGCAGTTTCGTGTTTTCATCTATCAAAGCATTTTCATATCCATAACAATTACTATCTGATTCTATATTTGCACCTCTTAAATCACATCCGGATAAATCTTTGAATGAAATATTATCATCATCAAAAGAAGCATTACTTAAATCTTTATTATAGACTTTTTGTGGATTTATGCTTATATTTGTACCTCTAAAATCTAACCCACTTACTTTTAAATTTGTTGATGATAACATTGCAAGATTTATATGTTTTAAATATGGAATGAAATCTTTATTAAATTCTCTGTAATCATTACTATTTATTAATAATATTTCCTCTGGAACATCTATTCTATGAATCATAGATGACACTACTATATCATCCATCTCACCGGACATTGCAACCATTTCATTTGATATTTCATCCATTCTTTGTAACATTTCTTTCAATTTTCTTTGAATTAATATTTTTCTTTCTTCTCTTAATTTTTCCTCTTTTTCTTTTTCTTTAAAACTTTCTATTGCTTTCTTTCTTAATATTTCCTTTTCATCTTCATATGATTTTTTTTCCTGCTTTTCAGCATATTTTGCTTCTTTAATTTTTGTAGTTACGTTATATATATCACCTATAAAATATCTATTTAATGCATTTTTTACGATAATTGGATACTTTTCCATCATTTCACTAGCAAATAATGCTTTTTCTGATATATAACAATCTCTATCTTTATCATATAGCCATTTTATCTTTTTTGTCTCATACCATTCGTTATTAAATCTTACAAATTTTCTACCCTTTACTTTATATTCTTTATAATATTGAACTGTCATTTTCGAAATACCTTTAGTACTAATTCTATATACATTGCCAGTTGGTTCTAATGCTTTTAATGAATACAATTTATCAAGAGCCCATGCATCCAGATCACATACTTTATCTTGTGGATATTCACCATATTCAAAGTCTTCCTTTTTTAATGATGAATCTTTTATAATTGGTCTTATTCCATTGCCATTATACATTGATTTTGAAAAATCTGATGATTCCATACTATACTCAAAACCCATCTTACCTTCCAAATTAAAATATGGCATTTGAGAAATATTTTTTTCTATAATAGCATCAGATAATGCATTTTTAAACATCTGTTCTTGTCCTGTACCCACTTCTTTTGATTTTGTATTTTCTCTATTTAATATTCTAATTGCAACATCACTTAATACATTTCTTAAATTACTTTTTCCACTAATATAATTTAATAGTTCATCATCAAATGTACCTGAAAGTATAGAATTATTTATAAAACTACTAAAATGATTATTAATTTCACCTTTAAACTTTTTATCAAAACATAAATCAACTATATAGTAATATGCAAATTTTTCACTAATATTACTTAGTACGTAAGATATACTAATAAATTTAATAACATGTAAAATATCGGATTTAATATTTATATTTTCATCATTTGACAACTTAACTAATACATTTTGTGGACAGTTTGGATTGTGTATAATTGCTTTCTTAACCTCAAAACTGTCACAATTTGATAATTCTTCTAATATCCATGCTGGACAATTGGGATTTGATGCTATTAACTTATCACTACAAAAATCATTTTTATATAAATCAATCAAAATATCTTTTGGGCAATTTGGATTGCCTAATATTGCATCACATAAAGCTTCAAATTTTCTTACATTATCTAATTCTCTATTTTCTTCATCTGTAACAAAGTGATTTGATGTAAGAAATGATGCCATATATTTTTCAAGTTCTTTACTAATTTCTAAAATCTTTTTATATATATAATTTATTCTATCCTTTGGACAATTCGGATTACTAATAACATATAGTCTTTCTTCATTATCATAATTATAAAAATTAATACGAGTTGCATATTCTTTTATTATTTCTTTTGGGCAGTTTGAATTTTTAAGCACAGACTCTTTATCATATTCAAATAATTTTTTTAATACATTGCTAGGACAATTTGGATTTTTAGCTACTGCCTTTTTAACATAAGATTCTTTATCATTTGCTAATGTTTCTAATATATTTGCTGGACAATTTAGATTACTTGCAACAGCAAATCTATAACTCCTATTTGAATTTTTTGAAGCTTTTTCTAATATCCATACTGGACAACTTGGATTATGTATAATAAGCAAATTGATATTAAAATCATTGATACTATATAGTTCTTCTAAGATTTCTTTTGAACAGCTTGGATTTCTAGCCACTAATTCTAATGTTATTTGCTTCAACAATTCTGGTGTATTTCCATATAATTCACCCATAATATTTAATGCAGTAATCATATTGACATCAATACATTTTAATAGTTCTCTATTTTTTATTACACTATCCATATTATAACTCCTCTAATCTAACACTTACTAATTTAGATACTCCAGATTCTTGCATTGTAATACCATATAATACATTTGCATATTCCATAGTCTTCTTTTTGTGTGTAATTATAATAAATTGTGTGGATTCTTCCATCTTTTTGATATATTTACCAAATATATCAACATTTGCTTCATCTAAAGGTGCTTCTACCTCATCTAGTATACAAAATGGTACTGGTTTAACTCTTAATATTGCAAATAATAATGCAATTGCAGTAAGAGCTTTTTCACCACCTGATAATAATGATATAGATGTTAATTTCTTACCTGGAGGTAATGCTACAATTTCAATTCCAGTATTTAATACATCACTTGGATTAGTTAATTTTAATTCTGCATCTCCGCCATTAAATAACTCCTTAAACACTTTCTTAAATTCAACTTGTATATGTTTAAATGTAGTATTAAATTCACTAATCATTACTATATCCATTTCTTTTATTATTTCAAGTAATGTATTTTCTGCTTTAAATAAATCATTCTTTTGATTGTTTAAAAATTCATATCTAGTTTTTACTCTTTCATATTCATCTATTGCACCAAGATTAACTATACCAAGTTCATTAATAATTCTCTTTAATTCATTAACTTTTCTTCTTGCTTCATTAACAGGTATAACAAGTACATAATCTCTTTTAGCTTTATCATATGTAATATTATATTCCTCTGTTAATGTATTAAGTAATGTATCTAATTTAACATCTAATCTACCTACTTTTATTTCTAGTTCTTTTAATTCATTTTGTTTTTTATAATATTCACTACCACTAGTCTTAAATTCATGTTCTAATGCACTTATTTCATCTTGTACATCTTTAATTAATGTATTAGTCTTATTTATTTCGTTAAGTATAGTTTCTCTTTCTTTAACTTTAGAATAATATTTATCTAATATATTTTCTTCTTCTTTACTTAAACTAGAATTTAATATATTATTTGTACCATTAATACTATTTTCAATATCAGTTAATTTATCATTAACATTATTTAATTCATTAGTTTTAATATTTAATAACTCATCATTATATATTATTTTTCTTTTTAAATTATCTATTTTAATAGTTAATTTATCTAATAATTCATTATTATTATTTATATTTATATTTAATATATTTAAATCTTTCTTTAAACTATCATTTTCTTTATTTAATTTATCTAATTCCATTTTATCAAGAATAATACTATTACTCTTTTTATTAATACCGCCAGTTAAACTACCACCGACATGTATTATCTCACCATCTAATGTAACTATTCTATATTTATGATTAAGTTTCTTACTTATTATATTAGCAATCTTCATATTATCTACTACTATAATATTACCCAATTGATTTAATATTATGTTTGTATATTTAGAATCATATTTAACTAAATTAGATGCAATATCAATAAAACCTTTATCATCCTTTAAAATATTATATATATTTGGATCTATAGTTTTAGGCTCTATTACATTAAGAGGAAAAAATGTAACTCTTCCCAATCCGTTATTCTTTAAATAATTAATTGCACTTTCTGCATCTTTTTCAGTTTCAGTAATTATAAATGAAGTACTAAAGCCTAATGCTGTATCAATTGCATTCATGTATTTATCTTCTATTTCAACAACATTTCCTATTGCATCACATATACCATTTAATTTTGGATTATTTAATACACTTTTAACTGCATATGAATATTTATCATTATTATCGATTGAATTTTCTAATAAATTAATTCTATAATCATTATTAGTAATTTTTTTATCAATAATATTATATTCATTAGATAATTTTATTTTTTCGAAATTATATTTATCTAATTCTTTATTTAATTTATTTAATTCCTCATTAGTAATATCTAAATCTTTATTAACATTTTTTATATCATTTTCTAATATTTCTTTATTATTTTCATATTTTAATTTATCTTCTTTAAAAGATAATATACTATCATGTAATTTAATATCATCTACTTTATATTTCTGCCTTTCAGATATTATATTCTTTTCACCATTTAATTTTTCTACTTCTTTAGTAATATTCACTAATTCTTCCTGCTTAGAATATAATTTATCATTTAAATCAGATAACTCAAGTTTTTTCTTAGATAAAGATGCATCAAAAGAAGTATTAGATGTAGATAATTCTATAATACTTTTATTTAATATTTCTATTTTATTTTTTGATTCATTATAATCTAAATTTAAACTATCCAAATCATGTACTATTAAAGATATTTCAATATCTTCTAATTCTTTCTTAGTATTTATATATAAAGTTGCTTTTTCGCTTTGTTCTTTTAAAGGCGTAACTTGTACCTCTAATTCATTAATAATATCATTTACTCTATCAATATTATCATGTGTTTTATCTAATTTTCTTTCAGCCTCTTCTTTTCTTTTCTTATATTTTAATACTCCAGCTGCACTTTCAAATACTACTCTTCTATCTTCCGGTTTTGTACTTATAATATTTGATATATCTCCTTGAGATATAATTGAAAATGATTCTTTTCCACTTCCACTATCTATTAATAATTCTATAATATCTTTTAATCTTACTTTTTCATTATTTATAAAGTATTCATTCTCACCAGTTCTATATATTCTTCTTTTAATTGATACTTCGGTATAATCAAGTTTCAATGAATGATCACTATTATCAAATACAAGTGTTACGGATGCATGATTTGATGGATTTCTAGTCTTACTACCAGAAAATATAACATCAGCCATTTTATCATCCCCTCTTAGAGATTTAACTGATTGTTCTCCTAACACCCAACGAACAGCATCAACAATATTACTTTTACCACTACCATTTGGTCCTACTACACCAGTAATACCTTTTTCTAGTTCTATATTTATTTTATCTGCAAAAGATTTAAATCCATTCATTTTAATTTGTTTTAATATCATATGTGCACCTTCTATCAATAAAATTATACTATAAAATAGGTATTTAAACAAGAAAAAAGACTATTACATAGTCTTAAAATATTTCTTTTATTATATATATAATTGTTTTAAAAAATATCTTTAAATCTAAGATAAAATTTAGTTTATTTATATACTCATCATCTAATTCTAATTTTTTCTTATGAGTAAGTGTATATCTGCCATTTACTTGCGCAAGTCCGGTAAGACCAGGACGTACTGTATGTCTTAATTTACTATATGGTATTGGAAGTGGATCATTTACTATAAAAGGTCTTGGCCCAATTATAGACATATCTCCTTTTAATACATTTATAAATTGCGGTATTTCATCAATACCTACTTTTCTTATAAATCTACTAACTTTAGTTGTTTTTTTACTATCATCAGCCATAGTCTTAAATTTATATATTTCATATGTTTTTTCATTTAAACCAATTCTTTTTTGCTTAAATATTGCGTTTCCTTTAAACTCTATTTTAGTTATTATATACATAATTATATATAGAGGTATAAGTATAAGTATAAATATTAATGATATGATTATATCTAATAATCTTTTTATATACTTCTTATACATTAGCCATTTTATCTAATGCATCTTTTGCTGCATTTTGTTCAGCTTCCTTTTTGGTTTTCCCTATACCTTTTCCATATATAATATTTTCTACTACAACATTTATTTCAAATTCCTTATCATGAGATGGTCCTTTTTCACTTACTACTATATATTCAAGCGATTTTTTATCTGTTTGAACAAGTTCTTGTAATTTGGATTTATAATCATTAAATATTTCTTCATTTTTATTTATTGATTTTATAACTGTTTTATTAACAAATTCTTTTGTTTTATATATTCCTTGATCTAAGTATAAAGCTCCTATAAAAGCTTCAAAAACATCTGCAAGTATTGCTTTTTTATGCCTTCCACCACTTGCTTCTTCACCTTTACCAAGTCTTAAATTTTCATCAAAATGACAATTAAGGGAATATTCACATAATGCATCTTCACATACATGACTTGCCCTTACTTTAGTCATTTCTCCTTCTACTAAATGCCTATTAATATATAAATACTCTGTTACAATGAAATCTAATACTTTATCTCCTAAAAACTCTAATCTTTCATAGTTCTCACATTCTTTATTCTCATTACAATATGAACTATGTGTAAATGCTGTTAAAAATAAATTCATATCATTAGGAATAATTCTAAGTTCTTCTAATATTTTCATTATATCACCAATTATATTATATCATTTTTTATCTTTTATTTTACAAAAATATTATTTTGTAATAAAATATAATTGGTGATTATATGAAATACTTACTAATAGGTATTATTAAAATATATCAATTAATACCCGGCCCATGGCATAATAAGTGTAGATATAATCCAACATGCTCAAACTATTCTATTGAAGCTATAAAAAGATTTGGTGCTTTAAAAGGTAGTTATTTAGGATTAAAAAGAATATTAAGGTGTACCCCTTGGGGTGGTATGGGATATGATCCTGTACCAGAAAGGAAAAATTAATGAAAAAAATATTTTTAAGTTTAATAGTATTTATATTAATATTTACATTAACAGGATGTAAAACAGATAGCATGGAAGATATAACAATATATACAACTACTTATCCTATAGAATATATAACAAATAGATTATATGGTAATCATAGTGATATTAAAAGTATATATCCAAATGAAATCATTAAGTTATCAGATAAATTGATAAATGACTATAGTGAATCTGATTTATTTGTTTATAATGGTTTAAGTAATGAAAAAGATTATGCTGTAAGAATGTTAAACAACAACAAAAATCTAAAAATAGTAGATGCTACTATGGGTATGGAATTTAATAGTAGTATTGAAGAATTATGGTTAGATCCTTCAAACTTCTTAATGCTTTGCTTAAATATACGCAATGGTATGAAAGAATATATTACTAATGGAGTATTAAGAAAGCAAATTGATCAAAATTATGAAAAAATTAAACTAGATATATCTGAATTAGATGCGGATATAAAATTATTAGTTGAAAATGCCAATGATAATCATTTATTAGTATCTAATAATTCATTAAATTTTCTATCAAAATATAATGTTGAAGTATATTCAGTAGATAGTAAGAATCAATTTACTGATACATTAAGGAAAAGCATAAAAAAACAAATTGATAATAAGCATATAAAATATATAATAATGTTTGAAGATGATGTATTATCTGAAGATGTTGAAGAATTTATAAATAATAATAAAATCGAAAAATTATATTTTAATTCATTAAGTATACTTTCAATTGAAAATAAAAATAATGAAAAAAACTATATTACAATTATGAATGATAATCTCAGTGTATTAAGACAAGAATTATATGAGGAATAATAAAAACAAAATCATTTGATTTTGTTTTATTTTGTCTCAACAATTAATTTAATAGCAGTTCTTTCTTCACCATCTATTACAATATCAGAAAAAGCTGGAATACATACTAAATTCTTACCTGTTGGTGCTACAAATCCTCTTGCTATTGCAATTCCTTTTACTGCTTGATTTAATGCACCAGCACCTATTGCTTGTACCTCTACACTATTTTTTTCCTTTAAAACATTAGCAAGTGCTCCAGCTACTTTATTTGCATCTGATTTAGATGATACTTTTAATGTTTCCATATTTATTCCTCCTGAAATAATATATGAAAAAAAAGAACAATTTAGAACTATATATCTAAATTATTCATTTTATATGCTTTTAATAAATTTTGATATAAAGATAACACGGTCATTTGGCCTACACCACCAGGTACTGGCGTAATATATGAACATTTGTCTTTAACATTTTCAAAATCTACATCGCCATATAATTTTCCATCTTCTCTATTTATTCCTACATCTATAACTACTGCCCCATCCTTTACCATTGATGCATCAATTATATGTTTTTTACCAACTGCAACTACTAATATATCTGCTTTACTAGTAAATTCTTTTAAATTTGATGTATAACTATGGCATATAGTTACTGTAGCATTATTGTTAAGCATTAAACTTAACATAGGTCTTCCAACTAATTCACTTCTACCAACTATTACTACATTTTTTCCACTAATAGGAATATCATAGTATTTTAATATTTCAATTATTCCATTAGGAGTACAAGGAATTAATGAATCTTTATTATGCATAAGTAAACCTGCATTAATATCTGTTAAACCATCAACATCTTTTTTATGACATACTCTATTCTGTATCTTAGTTGCATTTAGATGATCTGGTAAAGGCATTTGCACTAATATACCATCTATAGACATATCATCATTTAATTTATCTATAGTAGCAAGAATTAAATCTTCTTTTACATCACTAGGAAATTTAATATGTTCAAAATTACATCCCAATTCTAAACCTGTTTTTTCTTTATTTCCAACATATACATTACTAGCAGGATCATCACCAACTTGTATTACTGCTAATCCTGGTTTTCTTTTAAAATTATTAATTTCTTTTTTTAATTCTTGTATTTTTTCTAATTTTATTTTTTTACCATCTAATAATTCCATATTATTCTCCCAATCTTTTTTCTAGTTTTTCCTTTATATCATATACTTCTTTACAACCCATAAATACAATAACTGCGTTCTTATGTTTTAATAATGGATTAATACATTCTGTATAGTTACTATCTATTAATTTATCAATACCACCTATTTTTAAATGTTCCCCATTTCTAAGTTCATTTACTATAAGCATTGGAGTAACATTTGGGTATTCTTCTTGTGTTTCTCTATCACTAAAAATATCTGTTACGTATGCTTTATCAGCAACATTTAATGCATCTGCATAGTCTTTATATAAAGCCTCAGTTCTAGAAAATGTATTTTCCAAAAATACTGCTATCAATTCTTTTTCTGGATACTTTTGCCTTACAGCTTCTAAGGTTACTTTTATTTCAGTTGGATGATGTGCATAATCGTCAATAGTAATAACATCACCAATAACCTTTTCTTTAAATCTTCTTTTAGCGCCTTTAAAACTTTTTATACTATCATGTACTTCGTCAATATTAAGGCCTTCTAAATAACTTAATATAATTACACTTAAAGCATTTAAAACCATATGTTTACCATATAAAGGCAAATCAAAATGGCCTACAAATTCATCTAAATGATATACATCAAATGAACTACCCTCATGAGTTAATTTTACATTTATTGCTCTCCACTCATTATTAGAATTAAAACCATAGTATATTAACTTTTTATCAGTTTTTAAACTACGTACATTTAAATCATCACCACATGCTATTACATTACCATCACATTGCCTTAAAAACTCCTCATATGCATCTTTCATATCATCTATATCTTTATAATAATCAACATGATCAAGTTCAATATTAGTAAGTATTATATTTTTGGGATAATAATATAAAAAATGTCTTTTATATTCACATGCTTCTAAAAAGAAATATTTATTATTTGGTAATCCATGCCCTGTTCCATCACCAATTAAATAGTTAGCGCCTACTAAATCATCAAATACATGAGATAATAATGCAGTTGTAGTAGTTTTGCCATGACATCCACAAATACATGTGGTTTCATAATTATTAACAAGTTCATGTAACATATCATAGTAATAATATCTTTTAACACCTAATTCAATCGCTTTTTTAACTTCACAATTTGATTCATCAAAAGCATTACCAATAATAACAATCATATCATTATCAATATTTGATTCATCAAAAGGAGTTATTTTAATATTTCTTTTTACCAACTCATCTTCAGTAAATAAATGATGTGTAACATCAGAACCCTCTACTTCATTACCTAGATCTTTAAGAATAAGTGCAAGTGCACTCATACCTGAACCTTTTATTCCTATAAAATGATATTTCATAATTTCACTTCCTAATTAATCATATTATAATTATATCACTATTTGATATTTAAATAAAATTTTATACAAAAAAAGATAGTTATTTACACTATCTACAAAACTTAATGATGATGATGTTCTACTTTTGATAAGTTATTACAATTCCTATAAGAACACAATTCATCTTCAGTTTCTATTTCAATTGTAACATGATTAATATCATGTTTTTTTAATTCTTCTCTAATTATATCTTTAACATTTGTATTGCAAATAACAAGTAATGTAGCGTAGTTATTTATGCCATCTAAACTCCAAATATGAATGTGATGAACATCTTTTATACCATCAATTTGTAACAAATACTTTTTAATTTTATCTGTATCTATATCACTTGGCCTTTTTAATAAGAATAAATCTAGTACTTCTTTTAAATTCTTTATAGCATGAACAAATATATAAATAGATACTAGTATTGTCATTATAGAATCAAACCATAGTATTCCAGTAAATTTTATTACTAATGATCCAACTAATATTACTAACCACCCAAATACATCTTCTAACATATGTAAATTTACTGATTTTTCATTTAATGTATTTCCATCTTTAGTAAAATATGTTGCTATTAAATTTATTATTAAACCTATTAGCGCAATAATAAACATACCATTATAATTCAATTTTATTGGATTATATAATCTTATAATCGCCTGATATATCATTATGCTTGAACCCGCTAATAACATTGTAGTAGTTATAAATGCACCTAAAACCGAATATCTAGAATAACCATATGTATATACTTTATTAGCTCTTTTTTTACTTTTCTTCTCTAAAATATATGATGTTCCAATACTTAATGCATCTAAAAAATCATGTAATGAATCAGATAATATTGCTATACTATTAGTAAATAATCCACCAAATATTTCAAATATTGAAAAAAACAAATTTAATAAAAAAGCAATTAATATATTTTTTTCTGATTTCATATTACTTCAACTCTTTCATTTCAATTTTACTATTTGCAGCATCCTCTAATAATTTTGGATTATTAAATATGTGTTGCAATATTTTTGCAGATTTAACAAAATAATAACCATCTGCTATTCTTTCATCAAAATTCATACCAAATTCACATAATTTTCTAATTTCTTTTTTACCATTTATTATTACTTCTTCATCTTTTATTTCACCCATTGTGATTAAAGATGAACAAGTACCAAAGTTAGTTATATTATGATATATAGCACCACATTTAATACTACCTAAATTAGATACAATAATACTACTATAATATAAATTATCACTTACTAAACTTCTTGGTAATATTCCTTTTTTATCACACCATTTTAATGTTCCAACAACAGGTACTCTTATTATATTAGGAAGTTTACCTAATATATCTATAGCACTATTAGCTCCTTCTTTCTTAGTTTCTTTATTTCTAAATCCACTGACTTTATCTACGATTTTTTTACTAATAATTTCTAGATTATCTCCTTCACTAATTGGAACCATAATCATTACTTCTTCACTTCTATCATCAAATGATACTTTTGCAACAAAACTAATTACTACTTCATTATGTTCATATACATGCCTATTAGCAATAAATCTATTTAGTTTGGGTCTATTATATAAAGTTTTTCCAATAGCCATTACAAACGTATGAAAATACGTTATATCACTACCATTTTTCTTTAACTTATCGACATATTTAACTAGTTCTGTTACATCCATCTTTTGATTAATAAATACATCGCTATCACATCTATCCGGTTTTAAATCAATAAGGATTTGTTCCATTCCACCTAATTTTTTTATTCTCTTTGCATCTTTTCTCATACTACCACCTAATTTTATTTTAACATAAAAAAAGAAAAAGTTATATTCTTTTTCTTCTTATTTTCTATTTACAATATCAGGGTTTTGTATTATAAATGTACTTCTTTCCATTTCTTTAAAATTAAATGTATCATATTGATTTACTTTATTATATTCTCTAATTCTTCCTATCTTACTCTTATCTAATGTTATAATAAATTTTTGCATTGTTGATAAATTATTTTTAGTAGAAGTAATTACATTTTCTACTATTGTTTTACCATTACTTAAAACACCATCCCAGTTTGCATTAGGTAATCTATTTGGAAAAGGATTATTTAAATCAATTATTCTATATTGAAATGCTGTGCCACCAAATTTATTATAATTTTCGTCAGTTTGACCTCCCACTTTTGATTGAGGAAATGATAAATTTTTTACTTTATATGAACAATTAACATTTAAATTCCAATTACCTGTAGTTTTTAAATTACTTCCTAATTTCTTTGCAATTAACTCTAAATTATATCCTCTATCAGTAGGATCTGCTGCTACTGGCTTTGTATATTCATTAAAAGACGTAAAATATCTATCTCCTGCATTACATCTATCATATTTATTTGTTGTTTCAACTTTGCCTGTATACATTTCTAGATATGTATCACTCATTGTATATTTACCATTTAAATGTGCTTCTTCAACCCAGCTTTTTAAAGTTGTATCACTTAATTTACATGTTGTTGTTGTTTCATCATAGTTACACGCTTTAGGTGTTACATTTATTTCATCTTTTTCTACTCTATTTGAATACTCATCAGATTGTACAAATTTATATGTAATTGTTTCAACTTTTTCTGATGTAGATAATTTTAATTGAACATCTCCGTTAAAACTATATCTATGCGTATTTGATTCCTCAGTAGAAGTAAAATTATC
>CACZSX010000046.1 GCA_902783915.1 uncultured Erysipelotrichaceae bacterium
AATATTGTGATATAATTAAAGTGTATCCTGGTCATAACGATAGTACTACGATTGGTTATGAGAAAGATAGCAATATATATTTTAAGGAGGAATTATGAAAAAAGTAGTAAGATTATTATGTGCTTTATTAGTACTTTTGCCAGTAGTTACTTTTGCAGCAGAAAACAAAAGTCTTAATTTAAAAGAAGTAATTGAAGAAGAGAATGTAGCTGCTGAAACAAAAGGTGGTGAAAAAATCGAATCTAAGCTAGGTAGTTATACCGAAAGTGAAGATAAAGTAAATGTTTATTTGTTTAGAGGTCTTGGCTGCGGTTTTTGTAGAGGATTTATTAATTACTTAAATGATAATGTTGATGAATTAGGCAAATACTTTAACTTAGTATCATATGAGGTATGGTATGATCAAGACAATAATGATTTAATGCAAAAAGTTGCAAACTTTACAGGAGTAGCAGCACAAGGTGTACCATATATTATAGTTGGGGAAAAGGTATTTGATGGATTTACTGCAGAAGACTATGGAGAAGACTTTAAAAATACATTAATAGCAGAATATAATAATAGTAACAGATATGATGTTTTTGAAGCTATGGAAAAATCAGAAAAAAATGCCAAGAATGCTGAAGACGCAAAACTTAATAAAGTAATTGTTTGGAATGCAGTATTTACAGCAGTAACAATATGTGCAGTTGGTGTAATGATTTATATAAGTAACAAGAAAATGGCAGAATTAATTGATTCAAAAATAAAAGTTAAAAATTATATGCAACAAGCACAAAGTGAAGCACCTAAAAAAGTAGAAGTTAAAAAAACAGTAAAAAAAGCAAAAAAGAAATAAAATATTAGTGCAAACTAATATTTTTTTATTGATAAATATTTATGCATATTTTAAAATATAATTAGGAGGATATTATGAGAGATATAGGAACAATAGTTAGGGGTATAAGAACTCCAATAATTAAAGAAGGAGATAATTTAGAAGATATAGTAGTTTCATCTTTGTTAAATGCTAGTAAAAGTGAAGGATTTGAATTTAACGATAGAGATGTTGTGGCAATTACTGAAGCAGTAGTAGGTATATCTGAACGTAATTTTGCAACATTGGATGATATAGCAGGTGATATTAAATCAAAGTTAAATACTGAGCATATTGGTATAGTATTTCCAATATTAAGTAGAAATAGATTTGCAGTAGTATTAAGTGCTATGGCAAGAAGCGCAAAAAAAATAACTTTATTACTTAGTTATCCATCTGATGAAGTTGGTAATGATATTCTATATAAAGAAGATTTAAAGAAATATAATGTCAATCCATATACTGATATAATTACTTATGAAGATTATATGGAAAAATATCATGAATTTCTTCATCCATTTACTGGTGTAAATATGGTAGATGTATATAAAGAATTAATAGAAAAAGAAGGATGTAAGGCAGAAATAGTATTAAGTAACAATGCTCTTGATATATTAAAATATACAAATGAAGTAATTAATTGTGATATACACACAAGGGAAGAAACAAAGGAATTATTGAAATCTAAAGGTGCTAATGTTATATCTATGGCAGATATTTTAAATAAGAGCTATAAAGGTTCTGGATATAATGAGAAATATGGTTTATTAGGTACTAATAGAGCTACTGAAGAAAGAGTTAAATTGTTCCCAAGAACTGGACAAACTTTGGTAGAAAATATTCAAAAGAGATTAAAGAAAGAAACTGGTAAAGATATAGAAGTTATGGTATATGGTGATGGAGCATTTAAAGATCCTGTAGGGCATATTTGGGAACTTGCTGATCCAGTTGTATCACCAGCATACACTAAAGGATTAGAAGGTAGCCCTAACGAATTAAAGCTTAAATATTTATCAGAAAATAAATTTAAAGATTTAAGTGGTGAAGATTTAAATAATGCAATTAGAGAAGAAATAAAGAATAAAGATAATAATTTAAAAGGTAATATGGCTTCTCAAGGGACTACTCCAAGAAGATATACTGATTTACTTGGATCATTATGTGATTTAACTAGTGGTAGTGGTGATAAAGGCACACCAGTAGTATTAATTCAACGTTATTTTAGTAATTACTCTGATTAGAGGTGATAGTATGGAAAGGATAATAATGCATATTGATGTCAATAATGCATTTTTATCATGGACAGCTGTTGATTTATTAAAACAAGGTCATAAAGATATAAGAAATGAATATTCCGTAATAGGTGGAGATGAAAGTAAAAGAAGAGGAGTAGTACTATCAAAATCTACTCCTGCTAAAAAAATGGGGGTTAAATCTGCCGAAACAATTTATCAGGCTAGAAAAAAATGCCCAGGTTTAAAAGTATATCCACCTAATCACAAACTATATAAAGAGATGTCAAATAGGTTATTTGAATTATTATCTAAATATACGAATGATGTAGAAATAGTATCTATAGATGAGTGCTTTTTAGATTATGGTAAGGTAAAAAACATATATGGTGACGAGGTGTCATTTGCATATAAAATTAAAGATGAAATATATAATACGCTTGGTTTTACAGTAAATGTAGGTGTTGCAAATAATAAATTGTGCGCAAAAATGGCATCTGATTTTTCTAAGCCAAATAAAGTACATACTTTATATATGAATGAAATAAAAGAAAAAATGTGGCCTTTACCTATAGGAGATTTATATGGTATAGGCAAGAGTAGTGAGATAAAATTAAAAAATTTAAAAATAAATACTATAAAAGATCTTGCTTTAGCAGATTCAAAATTATTAAGACCATACTTTAAGAATCAAACAGATCATATAATCAACATAGCAAACGGTATAGACGATTCGCCGGTTATAAGTGAAGAGTCTGATAGAACTAGTATAAGTACTACAGAAACTTTAATTTATGACTATGATGATATAGAAGAAATAAATAAAGAATTAAAAGAAATATCTTCTAGATTAAGTAAAGAATTAAGGTCTAAAAATAAATATTGTTATACTATAGCAATAATAATTAAAGATATGTATTTTAAAACAACCACAAGACAAACTAAATTAAAAAATAGTACAAATAATGAAGATATAATATATGAGGTAAGTACTAAATTGTTTAAAGATAATTGGAATTCTATCCCAGTAAGATTAATAGGTATTAGATTGGATTCTTTAACTGGAAAAAATGATTATCAGATATCGCTATTTGAAAATGCAGAAGAAAAAATAGAAAATGATAAATTAAATAAGGCTATAGATTACCTAAAAGAAAAATATGGTAATAATATAATAAAGTAGATTTAATATCTACTTTTATTGTGTTATAATTGTTATGAGGATGATAATATGGAATTAAATGAAATACAGAATGTAATAAATAATTTTAAGGATAAATTAAAAGATTTTTGGAGGTTACTTTGACTTAGATAATAAGTTAATAGAGATTGAAAAATTAACTAAGAAGACACAAGATTTAAATTTTTGGAATAATCAAAAAGATGCTAATGAAATAATAGATAAATTAAATAATTTAAAATTATATAAGGATAGATATAATAGTTTAAATGCAAAGGTTAATAGTTTAAATGATGATTTTGAATTATTTAAATTAGATAATGATTCTGAATTATTAAAGTTAATAGAAGTAGAAATAGAAGAATTAAAGAGTGAAATAGAATCATTTGAAATATTAACATTATTAAGCAATGAATATGATTACAATAATTGCGTATTAGAAATACATAGTGGTGCTGGTGGTACTGAGAGTAATGATTGGGTTAATATACTTCTTAGAATGTATTGTAGATGGTGTGATAAGAAAGGTTATAAGTATGAAATACTAGATAAAGAACCTGGTGAAGAAGTAGGACTCAAATCAATATCGTTATTAATTAAAGGTGCATATGCATATGGATATTTGAAATGTGAGAAAGGTGTTCATAGATTGGTGAGAATATCACCATTTGATTCGAATAAACGAAGACATACTACTTTTGCGTCTGTAGAAGTTACACCAGAATTTGATGATAAAATAGAAATAGAAATTAAAGAAGAAGATATAAGAGTAGATGTATATAGAAGTAGTGGTGCAGGTGGTCAAGGAGTTAATACAACTGATAGTGCTGTAAGAATTACTCATATTCCTACTAAAACAGTGGTGACTTGCCAAAATGAAAGAAGTCAAATAAAAAATAAGGAAACAGCATTGCAATTACTAAAGAACAAATTATATTTAATGAAGTTAGAAGAACAAGAAATTGCATTAAAAGAGGCAAGAGGAGAAAAAATGGATATTAATTTTGGCTCTCAAATAAGAAGTTATGTTATGCATCCA
Source organism: uncultured Erysipelotrichaceae bacterium (assembly GCA_902783915.1). Taxonomy (GTDB): domain Bacteria; phylum Bacillota_I; class Bacilli_A; order RF39; family UBA660; genus CAG-1193. The sequence continues at coordinate 4,308 of CACZSX010000046.1, forward strand.
TATTCTATGGTTAAAGATCATAGAACAAATATTGAAAATACAAACGTAAATGCAGTTTTGGATGGAGATATAGATATGTTTATAGAAGCTTATTTAAAGGAAGTGGTATAGTGGATAAAAGAGTAGTAGAATTTATTAATAGATATGGAACATTAGCTGTGGGCTTATTCTTATATGCTTTTGCATATAACATGTTTTTAAAACCAAATAATATAGTTGCTGGTGATGTTGATGGTATCGCTAATATATTTAAAAGTATAGTAGATCCTAATATACTTATTACAATACTATGTGTATTTTTGCTAATAATAAGTTTCCCATTATTGGGTGTTAAAACGACAATGGGTTCTATAATAGGTACAATATTATTCCCAATATTTATAACATTAACTAGTAATATATCAACTTATATAAAAATTGATACATCAGATATGCTTTTAATAGCTATAGTTGCAGGTGTAATAAGAGGCGTTGGTTATGGGCTTACCTTTAAGATGGGATTTACGACTGGTGGTACAGATATATTAAATCAAATAGTTGCTAAATATTTTCATACTTCTATAGGTACAGCAATGATAATTGTAGATGGTTCAATTGTAGTTGCTGGTGGCTTTACATATGGATTTACTAAAATGTTTTATGCACTAATAGTATTATATTTATTAAGTTTGTTAACAGATAGGATAATGCTAGGTATATCAAAGAGTAAGGCATTTTATGTTATTACTGATGAGGAAGAAAAAGTTAAAGATTATATAATGAATGAACTTGGACATGGAGTTACTATAATACCTGTAAAAGGAGGATACACTAAGGAAAGACAAAAAATGTTAATGTGTGTGATACCTACTAGAGAATATTATAGACTTAAGGAAGGAATAAGTAATATAGACAAAGACTCATTCTTTGTTATTACAGACTCATATGAAGTTAAAGGTGGAGCGTAAGAATATAATTAAATATATAGAGATTGCAATAGGTATAATAGCATTTTCTATAGAATTTAATTTAATAACATCTCCTTTAAATATAGTAGTTGGTGGTTCAAGTGGTTTGGCAGTAATAGTTAAAAAATTATTTGGAATGGATACATCTACATTTATTACAATTTTTTATGTAATAATGCTTGTATTAAATTTCTTTGTATATGGTAAAAATAGTACAAAAAAATTAATAATAGGTTCTATATTATATCCAATAGGTATACATTTATTTAAAAATATAACTAATTATATAGTTTTGGATTATTCAAATGTATTAATGCTATGTATAATAGATGGATTATTAAGAGGTATTGCATGTGGATTTACTTATAAAAATAATTTTTTAACTGGTGGAACAGATGTACCCAAGAAGATAATATCTGACAAATTAAAAATCACAATGGGAAATTCTGTTAGAATATTCGATGGTATATTAATTATATTTGGTGGATTTATTTTTGGAGTAAATAGAGTATTGTATGCTATAATAATACTATATATAACAAGTAAGGTAACAGATAAAATAATATTGGGAATATCAAATAAAAAGATGTTCTATATTATGACTGATAAACCTGAAGAAATAAGAAGTTCTGTAAAAAATGATTTAAAATGTGGGATTACAGAGATAGATGCAATAGGTGGATATAATGATAAGAGACATAATATGCTTATGTGTGTAATACCAACTAGAGATTATATAAAATTAAAGGACTTTATAAATAAAATTGATAAAGATGCATTTTTTATAGTAACTGATTCATATCATATGTATTATCATGGAGAAAGGTGAAATATGGAACTTATAAGAATAAAAGATTTAGAAAAAAAATATAAAACTGGTGTTACAGCAATATATGATTTTGATTTAAAAGTAAAAAAAGGAGATTTTATATTTGTTATAGGTGCATCAGGTAGTGGCAAATCCACTTTAATAAGAATGTTATATAGAGAAGAAAAACCAACAAAGGGAAGTATAATAATAGGTGGAGTAGATGTAGCAAAATTACGAAATAGAAAGGTATATAAACTTAGAAGAAAGTTAGGAATAGTATTCCAAGACTTTAAATTATTGCCTAAGTTAACAGTATATGAAAATGTGGCATTTGCACTTGAAATACTTGGACTTCCAAGAGATGAAATAAGAAAAAAGAGTATGAATGCTCTTAACTTAGTAGGTTTGAAGAATAAGGCAAAGAATTATCCAGATCAATTATCTGGTGGGGAACAACAAAGAGTAGCCATAGCAAGAGCAATTGTTAATGATCCAAAATTGTTGTTATGCGATGAACCAACTGGAAACTTGGATCCAGAAACAAGTTGGGAAATAATGCAAGTACTAGAAGAAATAAATAAATTAGGAACAACAATTATAATGGCAACGCATGATAAAGAAATGGTAAATAGAATGAAGAAGAGAGTAATACTAATTGATGCAGGAAGATTAAAACAAGATTATGCGAAAGGAACATATACTCATGAAATTGTTTAGATTATTAGGAAGAAGTATAAGAGATGCTTTTAAAAGTGTATTTAGAAATTTTTCTTTATCACTTGCATCAATATCAAGCGTTACAATTACTCTTTTGATAGTAGCAATATCAATGGTACTATCTTATAATATAGAAAATATATCAACTCTTATTAAAAAAGATTTCTCAATAGTAGTATTTGTAGAAAATAGTGCTACAAATGATGAGGTTAAAACTATAGAGAAAAAAATAAAAAATATGGATAATATAGATTCCTGTGTATATGAAAATAAGGAACAAGTTGCAGAAGCTTGGAAAAAAAGTTCAGATACATTTAAAGTAATTATAGAAAGTTGGGATAAAAATGAAAACCCACTCGCTGATACATTTTCTATAAAAGTAAAAAATATAGAAAATATTAAAGAAACAGCTGAACAAATTAAAAAGATTGAAAAGGTTTCATTAGTAAGATATGGTGAAGGAATTATTGAGCAATTACTATCTGTATTAGAAGTAATTGAAAAATTCTTAATAGGAATGGTAATAGCACTTATATTAGTAACAATATTCTTAGTAAGTAATACAATAAAAATAACTATATTCTCAAGAAGAAAAGAAATAGAAATTATGAGATTAGTTGGGGCCTCTAATTCAAATATAAGGATGCCGTTTGTTATAGAGGGGTTATTCTTAGGATTTTTAGGTTCTGTTGTTCCAATACTTGCAACAATATATGGATATAGTGCATTATATAATTTTGTACATTTAGATAATATATCTCCATTCTTACAGCTAGCAGCTCCAACCCCATTTATCTATATAATATCTTTAATATTATTATTGATAGGTACAATAGTAGGTATGTTTGGTAGTGCAGGATCAGTAAGAAAGTATTTAAAAATATAAGCAAAATCATAGATTTTGCTTTTTATTATTGAAATAATTATTTTAAACATGCTATAATGCAGTTGAAAGGTGTGATTTAAATGATTAAAGAATTTAAAAATTTTATATCTCGTGGTAATGTTGTAGACATGGCTGTAGGTGTAATAATTGGTGGTGCTTTTGGAAAAATTGTTACAAGTTTAGTAAATGATGTATTAATGCCATTAGTAGGAATATTAATTGGAGGTCAAAATTTTTCTAGTCTTGCAATAAAAGTTGGAGATGCTTCAATTTTATATGGTGCATTTATACAAGCAATTATTGATTTCTTAATAGTTGCATTATGTATATTCCTTATGGTTAAAGCATTTGAAAAATTTAAAAAGAAGGAACCAGAAGTAGTTGAAGAACCAAAAGATTCAGACGAAGTTAAATTATTAAAAGAAATAAGAGATTTATTAAAAAAGAGAAAATAAATCTCTTTTTTTGAAATAAAAAAGACATAACTATGTCTTTTTAATCTTTTCTTAACTTAGAATTAATAAACGGTTTAAAACTTTTATATAATCCATATTTAGCTTTATTAATAATTAATGAGAATTCACCTATATATTCTGTAACCCTTGCATTAAAACCTTTTTTAAAAGTATATAAACCAAGAAATTTATTTTTATTAGTGAAATCACCAGTAATACCATTTAAATGAAATTTAGTATATCCTTGATTTCTATATTCTTCTATTATTTTCCACTTCAATAAATGATTTGGATTAAAATGTTTGAACTTTTGATTTATACCATCAATTAGGAAGAATACTTCATTACCGTATTTAATAATGGCATTAGCAGCTATTATTACATATTTTGCATCTCTATATAATTTTGTACCAAATATTATATCGTTTTTATATGAATTTAAAAGTTTATCAGATTCAAGTTTTTTATTTAATAATCTATTCCTTTCATCTGGATCCTTTATAGGTTTTTGTAATTTGTCAGAAAGTTCATTGTTTTTTTGTGTTTCATGTTCAAATAATAATTTGCTATTTTTTAAAAATGTTTCAGTATTTATTCTAGCAAAATATACATCAAACATATTAAACTGACTAAATATATCATACATATCTAAATAATAGTCATATTTTCTATAATGCTTTTTATTCGTTAATTGATAAAAGATTTTTAAATCTTGTTTTGAACCTTTATATACCTCTACACCCTTTCTTAAACTATTTCTAATTTTTGTCCTAGTGCGTTTATCAAAACTATTAAATACATTTATAGGTGAACTATCAGTTTTTAATACCATATTCCATCTTGGTTTTAAGTTTTCAAAGTATAAATTAAAACCTCTATGTTCATAACCAATTCTTTTTAATGATTCTGAAATATTAACGCCATTTTGTTTTCCATCTATTGGTGTTCCTTCTGTATCTCTTTCCAAATGTGTTATATGTGGGTCTATTATTAAACATACAATACCCTTTTTTTGTAAATAATCTTTCAAATGCGCTGTAAAATCATCAACCAGTCTATAATCATTAAAATCTATTAAATATCCTCTAGGAGAATATCCCATGTTCATACCAAATTGATTTTTTATAAGAATTAGAGCGGCAGCACATACACCATCCCCATCATCATAACCAACATATATTGGTCTATATCCATGCTTTGACATTAGGGTACCATATTGAGAAGTTTGATAAAAACTTCTATACGGATGGTTGAACGCAAATTCATCAAATTCTCTTCTTCCTAATTCAACGATCATAAGAATCACTCCTATACTTTAATAGTATAACATATTTTTTACAAGTTATAAACAACTTTAATATGTCAAATGTATAATTTTACTTTGATTTGTAGTATAATTATGTAAGGAGGGTAATAAAATGTTTGAAAATAATAAAATTTTTATACTTGGTATGGCAAGAAGTGGATATGAAGCTGCTAAATTACTTGCGACAAGAAATAATAAAATTATATTAAATGATAAAAATCCAGATCAAGATAAGAATCATATAGAAGAATTAAAAAAGTTAGGTGTAACTTTAATTTTTGGTGATTATAACCTTGATATGCTAAATGGAATAGATTATGTTATTAAAAATCCTGGAATAAAAGATAGCCATGAATTGATAAGTAAAGCAAAAGAATTGGGTATACCCGTAATAAATGAAGTTGAAATGGCTTATAGATTATTACCTAAAGATATAACTTTAATTGGTGTAACAGGTAGCAATGGCAAAACAACTACAACATCTTTAATATATGAAATATTAAAAAATGCTAAGTTACCAGTAACTCTTGCAGGTAATATTGGATATCCGTTAAGCGCATATGTAAAAGATATTAAATCAAAGGATATATTACTTATGGAAATATCAATTCAACAATTATGTAATTTTGATAAATTTAAAACAAATATATCGGTATTAACAAATATATTTGATGCACATTTAGATTTTGTAGGTAGTAAAGAAAATTATATAAATATTAAAAAGAGAATATTTAGTCATCATAAAAAAGAAGACCTAGCAGTATTAAATTATGATAATAAAGATGTATTAAACAGCACCAATGACATATTGTCATATAAAGAATATTTTAGTAAAAATAATACTAATGCAAAGTGTTACATGATTGATAATGATATCTACTATGATAATAAAAAATTAATATCTACTAGTGATATATTATTAAAAGGTAATCATAATTATGAAAATGTAATGGCTGCAATAATAGTTGCCAAAAGGTTAAATGTTAGTGATGAAGTAATAATAAATACATTAAAAAACTTTAAAAGTGTAGAACATAGAATAGAATTTGTTAGAGAATTAAATGGTGTAAAAATATATAATGATTCAAAAGCTACTAATGTAACAGCTACCCAGATAGCATTAAGCTCATTTAAAGAACCAACTATATTGCTTTTAGGGGGGTTAGATAGGAAGCATAGTTTTGATGGATTAATTAAATATATGAATAATGTAAAATTAGTTGTCTGCTATGGAGAAACAAAAAATAGAATTAAAGAATTTTGTGATAATTTAAATATAGAATGCATAGTAAAGGATACGTTGGTAGAAAGTGCAGAAGTTGCAATAAATAATTCAATTAAGGGGGATGTAATACTCCTTTCACCGGCATGTGCTTCTTGGGATCAATTTAAAGATTTTGAAGAAAGAGGAAGAGTATTTAAGGAATATATTAATAATAAGTAATTGCCAAAAAAATTTTTTTATGATAAAGTATAGACTGAAGGTGATTTAAATGGAAACATTAATAATGGTTATATCAATTTTACTTATAATAATTGTTTTATTACAAAGTGGCAAAGCAGAAGGTGGTTCTTTAGGAGCTGGTGTAAATAATTCTGATTTATTTGCTAACAGGAAAGAAAGAGGCAGTGAACTGTTTATTACAAGGTTAACTGCTGTTTTAGGTGCTGCTTTCTTTATAATATGTGTTATAATGGCACTTTAAAAATAATTTAAAAAAGGACTTTATATAAGTCTTTTTTTATTTTATAATGATATATGGAGGATGTCATGAGAGAAGAAGTTTTAGACATTTTGAAAAAAAGTGAAATACCATTAACTGAATTAGAAATAGATAATAAATTAATTAATAAAGTTGGGTTGGATAAATTATGTGAGGAATTAAGAACATTAGAGAAATGTGGCGATGTATATGTTACTAAAAAGGGTAAATATACATTATATGAAAATACACATTTAAAAGTTGGTAAATTATCTATAAATAAAGCTGGTTTTGGTTTCGTAATAATGGAAAATGAACCAGATATTCATATTAAAAAAGAAAATTTAAATGGTGCAATTCATAATGATTTAGTAGCAGCAGAGTATATATCTGAAGAAGAAGGAAGAATAGTAAGAATACTTGATAGATCTTTTGATACTATTATTGGAGAATATACTGAAAATAATGGTATTGGCGAAGTTTTATTAGATGATTCTAGAGTGAAATTAACTATTATAATAGATTCTGAACATAGAAATAATGCTATGCCGGGCCATAAGGTAATAGTAAAACCATATGCTGAAATAACTAAAAATAAATATTATGGTGAAATAATAAAGATACTTGGACATAAAGATGATGTTGGAATAGATATATTATCTAAGGTTTATGAGCATGATATAGAACCTAATTTCTTAGAAGAAACAATGGAAGAAATAAAGAATATTCCAGATTACGTAAAAGAAAGTGAAATGGATGGTAGAAGAGATTTAAGAGATAAAAAGATAATAACTATGGATGGAGACGATGCTAAAGACTTTGATGATGCTATTGGTATTGAGAAGTTAGATAATGGTAATTATTTACTAGGTGTACATATTGCTGATGTTACTCATTATGTAAAAGAAGGTACTTTTTTAGGTAAAGATGCAGAAGAAAGAGCAACAAGTGTATATTTGGTAGATAGAGTAATACCAATGCTTCCTCATCAACTATCCAATGGTATATGTTCATTAAATCCAGGTGTAGATAGACTTACTATGTCTTGTGATATGGAAATAGATTCAAATGGTAGAGTAGTTAATTATGATATCTATGAATCTGTAATTAATTCTAAATTAAGGATGACTTATAAAAAAGCTAATGACTATTTAGAAAGGAATATAATTAATCCTGGTTATGAGAATTTTACTAAAGAATTAGATTTAATGAAAAAATTGTCAGAAATTCTTAGAAAAAGAAGAGATGATAGAGGACAATTAAATTTTGATGTGCCAGAAGTTAAGATTAAAGTAGATGAAGAATGTAAACCTATTGAAATTGGTGAAAGAGAAAGAGGAATTGGGGAAAAACTAATAGAAGATTTTATGATAGTTGCTAATGAAACAGTAGCAGAATATATTACTAATATTGGTTATCCAATGATGTATAGAATACATGAAATACCAAAAGATAAGAAAATAAGAGAATACTTTATGCTACTTAAATCACTTGGGCATAATGTTAAGATTAAAGGTAAAATAACGGAAATAAAGCCAAAACAAATACAAGAGATATTAGATAGTTTAAGAGATTCAAAAGATTATGAAATGTTATCTGAATTGGGACTTAGATCAATGCAAAAAGCTATTTATAGTACAGAAAATCTTGGCCACTTTGGACTTGCTAGTAAGTGTTATTGCCACTTTACAAGCCCAATTAGAAGATATCCAGATGATACAGTTCATAGAGTATTAAAAATGATATTGCATGGTAATGAATTATCAGGAAGAGACTTAATAGATTTAGAGAAGAAATTAGATAGAGAAGCAGCACATTCATCTTTAAAAGAAAGAAATGCAGTTGAATGTGAAAGAGATGTAGAAGATATGAAAATGGCAGAATATATGCTTAATCATATTGGTGAAGTATTTAAAGGAAAAGTTTCTAGTGTTGTGCCTTCTGGTATGTATGTAAGATTAGAAAATAGAATAGAAGGAAGAGTACATGTAGGATCTATGAAAGGTGACTATTATATAGTAGATGAAGTTGGTCAAAGTATAATAGGCAAAAGAAGTGGCAAAAAATATAGATTGGGTGATGAAGTAATAGTAAAATGTGTAGATGCATCTAAAGTAGAAGGAACAATAGACTTTGAATTAGTAGCGGAGGTAAAAAATGAAGAACAGGAAAATTAATTTATGGCCTTTATTCACAATTGTAGTATTAATATGTTTAGTATTTGGAGCACTACATTTTTTTAGAGGATATTTTATTAAGAAAACTAATGAAGAAAATGTACCAGAGGTTTTAGAAAAGAAAGAAGTAGAAAAAACATATAATGTATCATTTACACTTGCAGGTAATGTGCTTGTAAATAGTAATATGTGGAATGATAGCAAGGCGGCAGATGGATATGATTTTGATTTAATATTTAAAACATTTGCTGATACATATAAAAAATCAAATATAAATTTTTATTTTCAGCAAAGCATTGTTGGCGGTTCTGATTTGGGGGCAAGTGCATTTTATAATTATAATTCACCAAAAGAAATATTATCAGAAACATCTAAACTTGGTTTTAATCTAATATCTTTAGGTAGTACTCATGCTTATGATAAAGGAATCGATGGAATAAAAAATACCATTAAATACTTAGATGATAATAAAATAAAATATTCAGGAATAAGTGATAGTGAAGATAGATTAAAAGATAATATAATAATTAAAAATGGTTTAAAAATTGGATTATTATCTTATACTATGAAAACTGATGAAATAATAAACGAAGAATATGCAGTTAGTAAATATTCGGATGAATTAGCAAAAGCAGATATTGATGCAATGAAGAACAAAACAGATATAATAATGGTATCAATAGATTGGAGTAATATTTCAACTGATGCTGTATCTGTAGAACAAAAAAGAATAGTAGATTATTTATCTAGTTTAGGAGTGGACATAATAATAGGTAATACAAGTTATGCAATCCAACCAATAGAAATTATTAATAATACATTAGTATGTTATTCATTAGGCAACTTATTATCTGGGCATACTTCTATAGATTCTAGAATAAGTGCTGTAGTAGATTTTAATTTAAAAGTTACTAAATTAGAAGATAAAGTTACTACAAATTTCGATAAAATAAATGTATTGCTTACATATGCATATAATGATGCTGGAACTCAGTATAAAATAGTACCTTTTACAAAAATTACAAAAGAATTAAGTAGTTATAAAACATACTATGAAAAATATAATAAATTATTAACTGGAAATAATGATAAAATAAAATTATATGAAATAGGTGAGTAATTTGGAAATTGAAAATAGAAAAGCAAAATATGATTATTTTATAGAAGATACTTATGAATGTGGTATTGTTCTTAAAGGGTCTGAAATAAAGTCTATAAGAGATGGTAAAGCAAATCTTAAAGATAGCTATGGAATAATAAAAAATAATGAATTATATATTTTAAATTTTCATATATCTAAATATGAAAATAGTGGGATATTTAATCATGATGAAACAAGAACTAGAAAGTTACTTGCACATAAAAAAGAAATATATAAGATGAGAGATAAAATTAATATTGAAGGTTATACTCTTATCCCAATAAAACTATATATGAAAAATGGTAAAGCTAAAATATTAATTGGTGTTGCAAAAGGAAAAAAGAATTACGATAAAAAAGAAACAATAAAAGAAAGGGATATTGAAAAATATAATAAAAAGACTATACATTATTAGTCTTTTTTGCTATAATTACTCCACGGGGCCGTCATTGGTTTCGACGGGAACATTAAGTTATAAATTGCAAACCGTAGGTATACGTTAAATCCACAATAAAAATAACTGGAAACAGAAATCAATTAGCTTTCGCTTAATTTTTTAGAAGGCAGTCTACTTATTTGTTTTCTTGCGACGAATATTTAGGCTTGATAAAGCAAGATATATCATTCGATGATTAGTAAGAATGATGAATAATTGCTAATCTAGTTAGTAATTTATTTGTTTATTTATTTATTACTAGTGAGCTTATAAATAAACTAAGTTTGTAGATGTTTATAATACTTAAGTTTTCGGACAGGAGTTCAACTCTCCTCGGCTCCACCATTTGAATTTATTGAACCATATGGTTCTTTTTTAATATTCTTGAAAAAAATGTTTTAATGTGTATAATATAAGTCACAAGAGGTGAAATTATATGCAAAATATTGATAAAACAGCACATTACTATTTTTTAATGCATCCATTAGAAGGAGTTATGACTCCATATGGATCTATTATATACACTTCTAGTACTACTCGTGAAAAATGGGTTGAATGTGTAATAGAAGATGAAAATGAATATAGAGTTTCTTTAAGATCTATAGAACCGGGATATGGCATGAGGAAATTTTATAGGGAAGATTTTGAATCGTTTTTACAAAGAGGACAAATTGTTAAGAAAGAACCTGGTATGGAATGTGTTGAGGAAAAATGGTTAGAGCCATTGACTGATAAAGCAGCATTAATGCATTCTGCATATACATTGAAAATAAAAAAATCACGAAGTAAAAAAT
>CACZSX010000047.1 GCA_902783915.1 uncultured Erysipelotrichaceae bacterium
ACTTACTTGCAGATGTGGTTCAACGACTAGAATACGGCCTTGCCAAGGCTGTGACGGGGGTTTGACTCCCCTCATCTGCTCCATTGAATATTTCCCTTGTTTACAAGGGTTTTTTCTTTTGCATAGGTGTTGTGAATCACACTCTACCCGTAATCTCCACTCCTCGTGTAACTAAAACATATCATACAATTTAATAAAAATCCATATTTTGTTGTGGAATATTTTCTTCTATTTATTTCTAGTTAGTTTGTATTTAAACTTAATATTATAAAAAAAGTAGCAGAACCTTCGTACTACCTACTTATGTATTATTTTCTATCTTATATAATATATGCGAATTAGTATCGTATAAATATACAACAAAATCATGCATATAATAACAATGATTATCATCAAAATCATTCACATTACAGTCATTTTGTAATTCTGTATAATATTGTTCTGGTCTTTCTATTCGCACATAATTTCCGTTGCTTATAGAACTATAATCGAAAGTAAAATCACATTTTGTGTCTTTCATTGTATCTTCCATATAATTGAATAATTCCACTATTTCATCAATGTTATTATCATCAACTACAACATATCTATCACTATTTATAAATTTTTCGTCATGAGATGAATCATATTTATAAACTTCATATTTTTGCCAATCTTGAATCATACTTATTTCACACTTTGAAGAATCTATATAGCCATTTTCAATATTTTTATCAAAATTTAATGAAGTACATCCAGTTAATAACAAACAAATTATAAATAGAATATATTTTTTCATAATTCCTCCGACAATTTAATTATACTACAAAATATAATAAATGAAAACGGTATTTAATAATACTAGGTAGGGTGCGGGAGAGGTATCTCATCTGCTCCATTGAGGTTATAACCAAACACCACAAATGTTTGGTTTTTCCATACCCTAATTGCCAAGTATCAACTATTTATTATATATCATATAATGGTGATTTTATCCAGTGTAAAAGGAGAATAAATTAATTTACTCTCCTTTTAAATACTAATGACATACAGAATCTAATTTATAATATTTATCATCATTATCAATAAGTACTAGGTAATTACATCCGCCTGCATTTTTCTTTCTTGTCATATATGTAGTCATATTTTTAATGTTATTATAATTATTTAGTTTTATTGCTTCAAAATTACTATTTTTTATATTTGATAATTCATATTTGAATATATTACCATCAATGGTTAATATATATACAGTCTCAGAACTATCTCCAAATAATATGATATCCTTCGCATTTGAAATATTTGAAATATAATTATTAAAATTGATAATTACTTTTCCATCAGAAAGAATATTTAATGAATATGTGTTATTGTATACACCTTTTATATAATTATAATCTCCTTTTGAGATTTCTGATAATTTAGAAAAATCAATATCATTTACTCCACAGCCAGAGCTTTGAGAAACATAACTAGTACAATTACAATTGGTATCCATAGTTTCTTGACTATCAGTATTATCATCAGTATTGTTATTCACAATATTATTTTCGTTTAATTGATCTGATGTATTATCACTACTATTAGCCTGATTATTATTTTCCTTACTTGATTTGAAACTAATAGTTCCAGTAGCAAGTAGTACACATAATACTGCTAAGACAGCTACAAGTACTACAAGCAATATTGTAACTCCATTATTATTTTTTTCTTGTTCCATTTCTACTCCTTTCCCTATTTTAAGAATAGCACGTTTTCCTTTATAATTCAATATGTATTGATTTGATTTACAATTATTTGTATTACTATTTGTTAATTTATGTTACACCTGTTTGTCATCTTGTTTGCTTCTGAATTTATGTCTGTTTGTAGGTTTACCTTCAATTTATATTTTTCTAATTTTTTTTTGTAATTTTTATTAATTATTATTACAAATTTAGTCACAATTAGTATTATATTTTCCCTATTTAAACATAATAAAATTTTTAAATTTTTATCATCGAAATTAATAAAAAATTAATATAACTTACTTTTAAATGCCTGGCAAGTTCTTATATTACTTGGGTTTATGCTACTTTTACAAGGTGTTAGGGAGAATACCCGCAGTCGCTCTATTGTGATTTTAACCGAAACATATATGTGTTTCGCTTTTTTATACCCTAAAATGCCTTGCAACAGCAGCTTATTACATATATACCATATATATTAAGAATATATCCAGCAATAAAACGAATA
>CACZSX010000048.1 GCA_902783915.1 uncultured Erysipelotrichaceae bacterium
ATAGGTATACTTATGCAATACTATTTAGAAGACAATTTTAAAATAGAATATTTAAATTTGGTTTCAAATATTAAATCTAATGAATACTATATAAATATGATGAGGGCTTGGTATTTTGCAACAGCATTAGCTAAACAGTATGAAGCTGCAATAGTTTTTATTGAAAAAAACAAATTAGATGTATGGACGCATAATAAGACAATTCAAAAAGCTATCGAAAGCTATAGAATTACAAAAGAAACGAAAGAATATTTAAGGGGTTTAAAAAGATAGAAAGCAATAATCTATCTTTTTTATTATATATATGATAAAATTATTATGTGTAGATAGGAGGTATATATGAATAATAATTTGTATGAAATGATATTTAAAAGAAAATCTTTCCATTTGTTTAGAGATATTGGTGATGAATATTTATCAAATGAAGAATTAGAAGATATTGAAAATGAATTTTATAAATTTAAACCATTGATAGATGACATTAAAGTAAAAATAAAAATAGTTAAAAATTCTATTAATTGTAGAAGAGGTCAAGAGTATTGTATTTTGATGTATTCTGAAAAGAAAGATGACTATTTACAAAATATAGGTTATTTAGGTGAACAATTAGATTTATATCTCGTATCTAAAAATATAGGCACTTTATGGTTTGGAATTGGCAAACCTGAGGAACAGGAAATAGATGGATTAGAATTTGTAGTTATGATTGCAATAGCAAAAGTTGATAGTCCAACAAAATTTAGAAAAGATATGTTTAAAAGTAAAAGAAAAGAAGTATCTGAAATATGGAATGGTAATAGTTATTTAGATATTGCCAATATTGTTAGATTCGCTCCAAGCGCTTGTAATACGCAACCTTGGTTAGTTGATTCAAACGATAAAGAATTAAAAATATATAGATATAGGAATTTTGGCAAAAGAGGAATGATGCCTAAAGATATGGTTATATATTATAATCAAATTGATATTGGTATATTTTTGTGTTTTATAGAATTGTGTTTAAATCATAATAACATAAATTTTGATAGAAAATTATATGTAGAAGAAGATCATGAAAAAGAAAAAAATTTAATAGCAATATATAAAATTTTATAGGAGGAATTATGTTAATAATAATTGAAGTTATATTAATAGTTATATTCTTAATAATTGGAATAGAAACAATTATTAAACTTAAAAATAGTGAAGGTAAATTAATGAAAGATGTAAGAAAACCATTATTAATAAGAATCGATATAATAGTAGTTTTGACAATAATTATATCAATATTAACTATAGTAAATGTATTCAATGCAAAACCTAATAATGAATACAAACCAGAATTTAAAGATCCAATCAGTTATACTGATACTGATTTTAATACTAGGTTAATTAAAACTGTTAATAGCACAATAAAATCTAATTATTTAATAAGCCCATATTCAATTGAAATAGCGCTTAGTATGCTCAAAGAAGGCGCAAAAGATAATACATATGATGAAATAAATAATTTAGTTAATAGAAAGATAAATAGTGTTTCTAATGATAAGGTAAAAGTAGCAAATGCTATATTTATTAAAAATAAATTTAAAAATTATATTGAAGAATCATTTTATAATAATTTGAAAAATAAATATAATAGTGAAATATTATATGATGATTTTAAAACACCAAAAGTTATAAATAATTGGGTAAATAAAAACACTAGTGGTATGATACCTAAGATATTAGATACAATTGATAAAGATTTTGTATTAGGCCTTGCAAATGCTATAGCAATTGATGTAAATTGGGCTAATAGTTTTGAATGTATAGGAACTAGAAGTGAAGAATTTACTAAAGCGGATAATAGTAAGATTAATGTTGAAATGATGCATCAAACATATAAATATGATGGTACCAAGTATATAGATTTTGATAATATTAAAGGAATAATTCTTCCATATGAAAGTGGCTTAGAATTTGTAGGTATTATTCCTAATGACATTAATGAATATATTAATAGTATGGATAGTAAATCATTTGATAATATTGATAAAAATGCTATAAACGCTAGTAATAATTTGCATATTAGATTATCTTTACCAAGATTTTCTTATTCGTTTGATTTAGAAAATTTTAAAGATATATTAATATCAATGGGTATTAAAGATGTATTTGATCGCGTAAAAGCAGATTTAACTAATATAATCACTAAAGATAATTTAAAGAAAGTAGATCCAAATTATGATAATATATATGTTGATGAAACTATACATAAAACATATATTGATTTAAATGAAAGAGGAACAAAAGCTGCTGCAGTTACATATTTTGGTATTAAAGCTGAAGCTACTGCCATTGAAAGAGAATATAAAGAAGTTAATATAAATTTTGATAAGCCTTTTATATATATGATTCGGGATACTAAAAATAAAGAAATATTATTCTTTGGAGTAGTATATGAACCAAATATATGGAAAGGTTCTACATGTAGTAATGAAAAATAAGCATTTGCTTATTTTTTTTTAATATGATACTATTTAATTAATACAAGGTATAAAAGGAGTGTAACTTTGTATAGCGCCAGGTCCATAATAGGATGACGAGGTTAGTGGTTATCGAAAGATTCGGCGGGTTCCACTACGGCATAGTCGTTAGATATATAGTAAAAAGCAAAATCAAAATTGTAACAAAGTATATATCATTATCATTTTTTATAATGGAGGTATTTTTGTGTGTGGAATTGTAGGATATATTGGAAATAAACATCCAAAAGATATTCTATTAAATGGTTTAAAAACATTAGAATATAGAGGTTATGATTCTAGTGGTATAGCAATTAAAAACGATAAAAATATTCAAATAATAAAAAGTGTTGGTAAAATTAGTAATTTAGAAGATAAAATAAATAGTACCAAATTAATTGATAGCAATATTGGTATTGCACATACTAGATGGGCTACTCATGGTGAAGTTAATTTAATAAATGCTCATCCTCATAGTGTGGGTAATATTACGCTTGTACATAATGGTATTATCGAAAATGCAAAAGAAATAAAAGATAAACTAATAAAAGAAGGTATTAAATTTAAGAGTAATACTGATACTGAAGTAGCATGTGCATTAATTAATTATTACTACAATGGAGATATAATTTCTGCAATAAATAAGTCTATTAATGAATTAAAAGGTTCATATGCATTTGCTATTTTAGTAAAAGATATTGATAAGTTATATGCTGTAAGAAAGGACAG
>CACZSX010000049.1 GCA_902783915.1 uncultured Erysipelotrichaceae bacterium
ATTTACTGATGTAGATTTTAATAAGCATTCATTTTATGGATGTACATTAATTGGTACAAACTTCACAGGAAGTAAAAATGCGGTGATAAATCCACAAGAAGTATTGCATAAAAGTTTATATTGCGCGAAATTGTGCGATACAGAAGTATTTGGATCATTTGAAAATGTTTATATAGTAGGAACGGATTTTACAGGTAGTAAAGGTGCAGTAATAGACCCTCAAGGATTACGCGACAAGAGTTTATTTGGCACAAAATTATGCAATGTAGAATTTGTAGGTGATTTCGATGGATGCAGTATAGAAAGTGCAGATTTTACAGGGAGCAAGGGTGCAGTAATAGAAAATCCAGAAACTTGTATAATAGATTCCAAAACTAATTTTACAGATGCTAAAGTAACAGATTTAAAAGCGGAGAAAATAGAGAAAGATAAGATAAAGAGAAAAATTAGAGATTCAATAAGAAAAAGTACAAAATAGTGTACTTTTTTAATTATTTTAAAAAAAACTATTGACATTTTTATTTGTTTTTAATAAAATGTTAATAACAAGAGAAATACTTGTTAAAATTATAAATTTTGTTTTTAACAAAATGATATTAACAGATTTCTCTTAAACATTGTATTGCATTATTAACTATTTGTTAAAAAGAAAGGGATGATAATATGAAAACAAATAATAATGACATTGAAAAATTAATGGAAGCTAGAGAACTACTTATTACTATTGATATGATAAATGGTTTTGTAAAGGAAGGTAGACTTGCAGCACCTTCAATAATGAGAGTAGTACCAAGACAAATTGAACTATTAGAAGAAGCATCAAAAGATGATAAAACGGGTATCGTATTTGTAAGGGATAGTCATCCAATTGATGCTGTTGAATTTAAGACATATGGTCCACATTGCATAAAAGGTACTAAAGAAACTGAAGTAATTGATGAATTAAAAAAATATGAAGATATTGGACTTACTTATTTCAAGAATAGTACAAATCTAATGTATGCAACATTCTTTTTTGAAGATTTAATAAAACTTTATAAATTAGAAAGAATAAGATTAATGGGTTGTTTATCTGAGGTATGTGTTGAAAATGGTGCAATTGGTCTAAGAACATTCTTTGATGCGATTAATAAAGATGTTGAAGTATGTGTACATGAAGATGCTATTGATACATTTGATGCACCACTTCATAATGCAGATTTAAGAAACAAAGAAGCTTTAAATAAAATGGAAGCAAATGGGGTAAAAGTATTAAGGAGGAAATAATATGAAAATATATAATGGTTATGAAAGATTACCAAGAAATTATACATTACTTTCTGATGAATATGAATTTACAATGGCTAATGGATATTTAGTAAATGGTAAAGAAAATGATGAAGCAGTATTTGATGTGTTCTTTAGAAAAGTCCCTAATGAAGGTGGATATGCTATAATGGCTGGTCTTGATAAAATAATACCTTATATTGAAAATTTAAAGTTTGGGGAAAGAGAATTGGATTATTTTAGAAGAAAAGGTTATTCTAATGAATTTATTAACTATTTAAAAAATTTTAAATTTACGGGTGATATATATGCAATACCAGATGGTACACCAGTATTTCCTAATGAGCCTTTATTAACAGTTAAAGCACCTCTTATTGAAGCTCAAATTGTAGAAACTGCAATATTATCAATTATAAATGGAGCAATGGAACATGCAACAGGAGCAAGAAGAATAATTGAAGCTACTCCAAAAGGTGTAGGAGTAATGGAATTTGGTGCAAGAAGAGCAGATGGAAGTGAAGCAGCTATTGATGCATCTATATATGGAATTATGGCTGGTTGTGTAGGTACTAGTAATATAATTGCTGCTGATATGTTAAATTTAAAAGCTATGGGTACTATGGCACATAGTTTTATTGAATCATATGAAACAGAACTTGAAGCGTTTAAAGCATATGCCAAAGCATATCCAAATAATTGTATATTACTTGTTGATACTATTGATACATTAAGAAGTGGTGTACCTAATGCTATTAAAACATTTAAATATATGGAAGAAATAGGTTTAAATCTAGACCATATAGGTGTAAGAATAGATTCTGGAGACCTTGCATACTTATCAAAAGAAACTAGAAAGATGTTAGATGAAGCAGGATTTGCTCAAGCTAAAATATGTTTAAGTAATGGTCTAACTGATAAAACTATAGAGTCATTAGTATTACAAGGTGCTAAATTTGATAGTTTAGGTGTTGGTGATAACATATCTAAACCAAATGGAAGAATGGGATGTGTTTATAAAGAAGTAGCATTAAATGGGGAACCTAAAATCAAATTAAGTAATGATGTTATTAAGATAGTTAATCCAGATTTTAAAAAGTTATATAGAGCATATAGTAAAAAAACAGGTTATGCTATTGCAGATGTAATGACTAGACAAAGTGAAGAAATAAATGGAAGAGAACTAGTTATAGTAAGTCCAACAAATATGTTGAAAAGAAGCACAATTACTAATTTCGAATTAGTTAAATTACAAAAACCAATATTTATATCTGGAAAACTTGTATATGATGATCCAAGTATAAGTGAAAAGAAAGATTATTGTAATAAACAAATGGATACTATATATCCAGAAATAAAAAGAATAGAAAAACCAGCAGAATACTATGTAGATGGTACAGAAGAATATGTGGAATTTAAACATGAAATGATTAAGAAATATAAAAGTTTAGTTAGGAGGTAAGATGCGAGAAGAATTAATTAAAGCTTTAAAAGAATTAAGAACAATATATATGAATAAAAAAATTGGTAATAGATTTTTATCAATTGAAAGTTATATTTGTGAGTTAAATAATGGCAAGACAATAACGAGAGAAAAAATATTAAAAAATGGTAAAGATGGTAGTGCTGTAGTTATATATCCAATTACTACTGATGGTAAAACAATTATAGCTGTTGAACCAAGAGTATTTACTAAAAATACTGTAGGTATAGGTTTTCCAGCAGGATATATTGAAGATGGTGAAAAACCAATTGAAGCTGCAAAAAGAGAACTATTAGAAGAAACAGGATATGAGTCTGATGATTTAGTAGAAGTTGGAACTTTTTATCAAGATCAAGGTTGTTCAGCAGCATTTAATCATTATTTTATAGCATCTAATTGTAAAAAAGTAAGTGAACAAAAATTAGATAGTAGTGAAATTATTAAATATTTTTTAGTAAATGGTGATGAATTAAATGAGTTACTTGAAAAAGGTTATATTACAGGTCTTAATTCAGCATATTTAATTGAAAAAGTAAAAAGTTATGGAGGAATATATGGATGTAAAAAAAATAACAAATGAAATAATTAGTTTTATTAGAAATTATTATAAAAAATATAATTTAAAAGGAGCAGTTATAGGAATAAGTGGTGGTAAAGATTCAGCAGTAGTAGCAGGATTATTTTCTAAAGCATTAGGAAGTGAGAATGTAGTAGGTATATGGATGCCTTGTCATTCTAATAAAGAAGATTATGAAAATGCTTTACTTGTATCACAAACATTTGATTTTGAATTAAAAGAATTTGATTTAACTAATATTTATGAATCTTATGTTAAACAAATAAAAGAAAATAATGATGTTACTGATAATGACTTAATAGACTCAAATATAAATATAAAACCAAGATTAAGAATGAGTACATTATATTATTATGCAGCTATGAAAAAAGGTTATATAGTTCCAGGTACAAGTAATAAATGTGAATTATATGTTGGATATTTTACTAAAGGTGGAGATAATGTTAGTGATATAAGTGTACTTGCTGATTTAACAGTAGATGAAGTTATAAAAATTGGAGAATATATAGGAGTACCTGATAAGGTAATTCATAAAGCACCAGATGATGGACTTTCTGGTAAAACCGATGAAGAAAAATTGGGAGTTAAATATAGTGATATAGCAAAAGTTATAAATAATGAAGAAATAGATTCTGATATATATGAAAAAATAAAAAGATTACATGATAGGAGTAGACATAAATTTAATATACCAACTTATAAAAAATAAGGAAGTGATAATATGAAAAGTTTACAAGTAGTTACACCACATATTAAATGTATATTTGATTGCCCTTTTTGTATTTCTAAGGGTCATAAACATAATAATGCATTTGTTAATAATTATTTATTAAATTATAATTTATGGAAAAATAATTTAATAAATGTGATAAAAAATAATAATGATTTAAAGTATATTGTTATTACTGGTACTAATGAACCAATGCAATCAAAAGATTATGTTAACGATGTTATTGATATAGTAAGAAGTGTGAATAGTAATATTCAAATAGAAATACAAACGCATTATTATAAAGAAGATGAAATATATAATAAGTTAGATGTAGTAGCATATTCAATATCTAATATTAATTTATTAGATAGGATTAAGCCAATAGGTAAAATACAAAGATATGTATTAATTATGACAGATAGCTTTAATAATTATGATTTGAATAGTATTTTAAAATTAATACCAAGTAGTGTAAGACAAATAACATTTAAGAAATTAATAGATAGTAATGGTGTAAACGAGGAAGTAGATAATTATATATTAAATCACAGTATAGATAGTAATACATTAGAAAAATTAAAAGAAGATATTAATAATTATAAAGGAGATAAATCTATTAGATTAGATTTGGATTGTATGAATAGTTGCAATAGATATAAGATATTTAGAGAAGACGGTAATTTATATGA
>CACZSX010000050.1 GCA_902783915.1 uncultured Erysipelotrichaceae bacterium
GAAAAAAAGAAGAGATTAACTCTTCTAATCTGCATCAATTCTACTTAATATCTGAGCAGGCGTTTTCCTAATTGTATTAAATACCGGTAATAATCCAACTATAATATTAAAACCATATACTATTAATACTGATATCAATATTATTGGTAAATTAAATAAATAACTTTCTCCTAATAGTGGTAATTCAGTTAATCTCTTAATTACATATCCCATTACTATTAATCCAAGTGTAGATGCAGTAAGTGTTATAGCAAGTATTTCTCCTAAGAACATTTTATATATATCCATCTTTTTAATACCTATTGCTCTTAATATACCTACTTCTTTTATTCTAGATAAAAATGATGATCTAATCATTAAGAATATTTCTACTAAAGATATAGATAACATTATTATTGCTACTAGAGAAGATGATTTTACATATTCCTTTCTCTCTTCCATATAATCTTTTTTATCTTTAACATATATATCTTGTACTTTAATAGATTTTTCTTTAAAATAATTTGTTACTTTATCCTTATCTTTTGGATATACAATTATTTCTTTATTATCATCTAATAATTTATATTTAATTGTATTATTACTTACAAGCATATTATTTATATCATTGGTATAATAACCAACTACTTTAAGTTTCTTATCATTTACTTTTGTATCTATTTGTTTATTTAATGGATAACTATATCTTTCATCATAATTTACTATAACTTCATAATCATTTTCAGGTAGTCTACCTTGTTTTATCTTTAAATCAGATATTAATTTATAATCTAATAACTTATTATTATTTTGATAACTATAATCTTCTATAAATCCATAATCTGTATTTGTACCTACTTTTGAATTAGATAATATATTTATAAACATATCTTCAAATGTATAAATAGATGGGCTTTGTAAGTCTGTAATACCTACTATTTTAAATTTATCCATATTATCTATTTGTATATTTAAATCTAAATAATCTTTTGGATCTGTAATACCTACTTGTTGTGCAAGTTTTCTTTTCATAGTAGTTTCAAGTGCCATCTTATCTATTACTATTTCATAATCATTTTCTGGCATTCTTCCATATATTAAATCTTTATTAGAGATCATATTTAAACTAGATAATGATGCATTAATAGTATCTATAGCATCTATTGTTTGAAGATAAAAATTATATTTTACATAAAATGTAACTGATGAATTACCAGGTAATACATAATTAATATCTTCATTTTTTTCATATTCCAAATAATTATCTTTATTTATTTTATTTAGATTAATAGATAAATAAGATTTATTATGTGTTACAAAATCTTTATCTTCTACATTTAATATACCTGCTATATTACTTACTGAATATAATACAAACATAGATGATATAAAGAATCCTACTAGTAATATTTTTTTTAATATTGGATATGATTTAATTTTTTTAAACCCAGATATTAATAAAGTTATTGGATTAAATATTGAACTATATTTTAATTTAATATTATTATTAATTATTTCATTAAAATCAAAGTTATATTTTTCATATGTTTCTTTATTTATCTTTTTATAAGTATCATTAACAAGTTCTAAAGTAGAATCACTATCTATAACTTCTAATTTTTCTTTACTATCACTTTCAATATAAATATTTCCGTTTTTTACTACTATTTTTACATTTAATTTTTTATCTTCTTCACTATAATAATCAATATTTAAATTATTAGATTTTATAATTTCATGATTTTTAATATCCTTTAAATATATCTTATTTTCTATTCTATAATCTAAATCATTATTATGAATATTTTCTTTATCTTTTACTACTTTACCATCTAAAATTTCTATAATTCTAGATGCATAGAAATTAGCTATATCTTTTTCGTGAGTAACTAATATTACTAATTTATTTTTAGATATTGATTTAATTATATTCATTACTTCAATAGTATTTTTACTATCTAAGTTACCAGTAGGTTCATCTGCAATAATTATATCTGGATTCTTTACTATTGCTCTTGCTATACCAACTCTTTGTCTTTCACCACCAGAAAGCATTCCTACATTTCTTTTTCTATATTTATATAATCCAACTCTTTCTAATACATAATCTACTCTTTTCTTTATTTCAGCTTTATCTTTTATGCCTATCATTTTAAGTACAATAGCAACATTATCATATACACTTAATTCTTCTATTAAATGATAATCTTGAAATATATAACCTATATTTAATGTTCTTAATTCATCTTTTTTAGATGATAAGAATCTAGTCATCTTTTTATCATTAATATATATATCCCCAGAATTAACATTATCTAATCCACCTATTGCATTTAATAGTGTTGTTTTACCACACCCAGAAGGTCCAAGAAGTGCTACTAATCCTGTATCAGGAAGTTCTAATGTAGTGTCATTAATTACATGTATTTCATTCTTTTTACCTTTATTAAAATACTTATTTAATTTATTAATCTTTATCATACTACACCTCCCTATAAGTACTCATAGCAGATTTTTTAAATAAATGTTTTGAGTACTTTCTAGATATTAAATATGACATTGCAAATAATATTAAATATAAAATTATGTAATCATATATTCTTAAATATGTAACTAAATCTTTTAAATATTTCCATTTAACTATATCATTTACTACTAATATAGATAATACCACTATAATTAAATATGCAATATCTAATACTATATTTAATTCAGTACTTATAAGCATCTTAACATCTTTCTTAGATGCTCCTAAAATTCTAACTGTAGAATAATATATATTTCTAGATTTTAATATTATCTTTATGACAAAGTATGATATAAAGAACATAGCTACTAATACAATTAATATACCTATTGCTTTAAATAAATTAACAAATACTCTTAATTCTTCGGTATAATCTACTAATGCATCTTTAACATGTAATGTAGTATATCCATTATTATCTAATTCTTTAATTACTTCTTTTAATTTTTTTACATCTTTAATAAAGATACTACTTTGATATGGTTCTTTATCATACATTGAATAATAATCTTCATCATTTACAAATATTGCATCACTATATCTATCATATTCTTTTATACCAGTTAATTTCTCAAAATTGTTTTTATTAAAAGTATTACTTATTGATAAATCTATATCATCAGAATAATATATATTTACTGTTTTAATATTCATATTATTATTTTTACAATTATAATTTTTACAATAATATGACATGGTGTCAGGCACTATTGCTTTACCTTTATCTATCTTACTATTTGGATATACATTTATATAATTATAATGTTCTTCATCACCAAATTTTTTACCATTAATATCAACAATTACTTTACTTCTAGAACTATTTATATTTTTACTTATATCTTTAAGCATATTATCATTAACATATATTTTAGAATTATAATCATTTTCTTCTAAAAATTTAATTCCAACTATTTTAATTTTATAATCTAGCATATCTTTTCCAGTAGTTGATTCTGTCATATTTAATTCTTGTTCAAAGAATCCTTTTTTATTATAGTTATAATAATCTTCCCAAGTATAAACTACCACTTCATTATCATTCTCTGGCATTCTTCCGGCATCTAAGTTACCATTAAAATCTTCTAATAATGATATATAACCATTAATATAAAAATCATTTTCATTACTTAAACCCATAGATGCATCTAATAATACATCTTCTTTTACTATTCTATTTACATATTTTAAATTATTTAAATAATCATAATCAGTAGCATTGATAGTGCTTCCATCTTTTTTCTTTATAATTATTCTAGTATCATCAGTATTACTAAAAAATTCATTAATTCCAAATTTATCACCATCATAATTAGACTTTAAAGTAGATGTATACTCACCCATTACTGAAAGTGATAATAATAAATATACAAGCAATAATAATAAGAATTTAGGTATTATATTAAATGTGTTTCTAAAAGATAATTTTATTTTATCTTTAAATTTAGGATTACCATATTCTTTTTCATCATATTTAGTACTCTTAACTTTATTTATTACTGTATCTTCTAAAATTTTACCATCATGCATTCTTATCTTTCTAGTTGCATATTCTTCTACTTGATCATAGTTATGTGTAACTATTACTACTAATTTATCTTTTGATATTTCATATAATAATTTAATTATTTCTTTTGCAGATTTACTATCCAAATTACCAGTTGGTTCATCTGCAACTATTATTGGAGTATCTTTAGCAAGTGCTCTTGCTATAGCTACTCTTTGTTTTTGACCACCACTTAGTTTAGATACTTTAGTATTCTTATATTTAGTAAGACCTACTTGTTCAAGTAAAGACATTATTTTATCCTTTACTGTATTATCATTCATATTGTTTAGTATATACATAAGTTCTATATTTTGATAAACAGTATAACTATTAATTAAATTAAAGTTTTGAAATATATTAGCAATATATTTTTTTCTATATTCTTCGAAATCTGTTTCACTATAATAACTAGTTTCCTCACCATTAATGTATATTTCTCCTTCTTCATATGTATCTAGGCCAGAAATAACATTTAATAATGTACTTTTACCGCTACCACTTTCACCAGTTATTACAACGAATTCTCCAATATTTAATTCAAGATTTAATTTAGAAAATCCACTAGTTACTTGTCCTTTATTATAATAAAATTTTGAAACATTTTTTAGTTTTAACATATTATCACCATTTCTATTATACTATAAAATTAATAAAAAAAATATGTAGGATTATCCTACATATGGTATTAGTGCCATAAAACGAGCTTTCTTTACTTCTTCTGCAACAACTCTTTGATGTTTTGCACAAGTTCCAGTTACTCTTCTTGGTAATATCTTATATTTTTCTCTATCAACATATTTCTTTATAGTTTCTACATCTTTGTAGTTAACTTCTTTACCAGCACATAATTGACAAACTTTTTTCTTTTTTCTATAAAATTCTGCCATTATTATTCCTCCTTTTTAAAATGCGATGTCATCATCACTTAATTCAATTGAGTCTCCAAAATCTATGTATGGTTCATCACTTACATCAGCAGTTGGTACATCTTGATTAAATTCTATATCAGTATTTGCTCCTCTTTGTCCTTTTGATTCAAGGAATTCAAAGTTATCAGCAACTACTTCAGTAACATATACTTTCTTTCCATCTGCACCATCATAATTTCTAGTTTGGATTCTTCCTTCAACAGCAATTAAACTTCCTTTAGAAAGGTATTTCTTAGCAGTTTCAGCTTGTTTTCTCCACATTACTATATTTATGAAATCAGCTTCTCTAACACCATTTTGATTTTGAAATGTTCTATTAACCGCTAAAGTAAAACTTGCTGCCGCAACATTACTTGTTGTATATCTAAGTTCAGGATCTTTAGTTAAGCGTCCTATTAAAACAACTTTGTTCATAATTAACCTCTTTCTATAACTTTATTATTATATGACGAATTATATCTTCACTTAGATTTGCAAGACGATTAAATTCTTTTTCAGCTTTATCATCTTTTGAACTAATTTCATATAAATAGTAGTAACCACTCTTATGATCATTAATTTCATAAGCTAGTTCTTTTTGTCCCATATCTTTAGAAGATTCAATCTTAGCACCATTCTTAGTTAAAACAGTTTCAAAGTTTTTAACTATTCCTTTAAGTTCATTTTCTTCTAGATTAGGTCTTACTATAAACATTATTTCATATTTCATACCTATATCCTCCTTTCGGTCTAAACGGCTTTTCCATAAGAAAAGCAAGGAGTAAATCAATTACTCGCTTTGTATTATACAACAAATATATTTATTATTCAATACATTATCTCTAATTAAATATTATTTACATAAATATATAAATATGCTATATTAAAAATGGATACACTTAATCAAGTGCTTTCCATTGGTTTGGTTAGCACCTAATCAATGATTAGGTGCATTTTTTATTTATAGAGAAGCGTGATCACTATGAATAAAAGGATTAGAATTATTGCAAGCAAAGAGTTTTCTCTTCTTGTCATAAACTTCACCACCTTTCCTATCTAGAATAGAGAGGAAAGCACCTAATCTGTGTATCCATATGCAATATATCAAATTTAAATTACGTTATCAAATTACAAAAATTAATTTTTAGTTATTATATACATATAAAAAAGATACAATTGTTATACTAAATTATAATTATTGTATCTTTTGTTTTTATAAAATATTATTTTTGTAATTATTTTATTACTTTTACTTTTTTAGGTTTAGTAAAGAAATAATTTAATAAATCTAATAATGAATAAGCAATCATAAATATACCTATAATCATTATTACTGCTTCTGCGCCTTTAAATGGATTAAACATAAGTATTATACCTATTAATAATGTTATTAAATTTACTACTAATGGTTTAACATAATCATCACTTGTTTTCTTTAAATTAGCAACTACTTGTAATTTAAATAAACTATTTATTACAATCCATACACCTAATATAAATGGTATTATACCTGCTATTACTTCTGGATTAGATAAAAATACTAATCCTAAGATAACCATAAGTATTCCATATACTAATTCAGCATTAGTTGTTTTACTTTTAGTAGAATTTATAATACTTACTACTCCTAAAGCAATTATTAATGCTCCAAAAATTCTTAATATAGTTGTAATTATACTACCAGGTATAAATAGTAACACTATACCTAAAACTAATAATATTATTGAAGATACTAAATTAACTTTTTTCATACATTAAACCTGAAATGACAGATATCACCATCTTGCATTTCATATTCCTTTCCTTCTAATCTCATTTTTCCACTTTCTTTTACTTTTAATTCATTACCACAGCTAATTAAATCATTATAACTCATTACTTCTGCTTTAATAAATCCTTTTTGAAAATCTGTATGAATTATACCTGCGCATTCTGGTGCTTTCATACCTTGCTTAAATGTCCATGCTCTTACTTCATCAGATCCTACTGTAAAGAAAGTTCTAAGTCCTAATAGATGATATGTAGATTTTACTAAACTATCTAATCCGCTTTCTTTTATACCTAATTCATGTAAAAACTCATTTTTTTCTTCATCATCTAATTCTGATATTTCACTTTCTACTTTTGCACACATTTCTATAACATCTGCATTATCTTTAACAGCATATTCCCTTACTTTATCAGTATATTCATTAGGTTTACCAATATCACTCTCATTTATGTTTGCTAAATATATAATTGGTTTACTTGTTAATAAATTAAATGACTTAATCATTTTTTCTTCTTCAGGGCTAAATTTAAGTCTTCTAATTGGAATATCACTAGCTAGTGCTTCTTCCATTATTTTTAATACTGAAAGTTCTGCTAAAGCGTCTTTATCCTTAGTAGTTTGTGCTTTCTTTTCAATTTTTCCTATTCTATTTTGAACTACATCTAAATCTGCTAATGTAAGTTCAATATTTATAATTTCTATATCTCTTATAGGATCAGCATTTCCTTCAACATGTATTATATTTGAATCATCAAAACATCTTACTACTTCACATATTGCATCTACTTCTCTTATATGAGATAAAAATTTATTACCCAATCCCTCACCTTTAGAAGCACCTTTAACAAGTCCTGCTATATCAGTAAACTCAAAGGTTGTTTCTATAAGTCTTTTAGGACTATACATATTATTTAATACTTTTAATCTTTCATCATTTACAGTAACTATTCCTACATTAGGTTCAATAGTTGCAAATGGATAATTTGCAATTAAAATATTATTTTTAGTAATTGCGTTAAATAATGTAGACTTACCTACATTTGGTAATCCCACTATACCTGCTTTTAAACTCATAAACCCTCCTAATACATGTCATCTGCTGTACTTTCAATTGTATCTTCACGTTTTATATAGTAATCAGAATCATCATCAACTTTTTCTTCTGGTTGTTCTTTTTTATCACTACTATCTTCAGAATATTGATCATCATCATATTCATCTACATATTCATCTTTATATTTTTCTTCTTCTTTTTTATCAATATAATTTTTAGTTGCAATACCTGCTGCCGCTACTCCTGCAGCTGCTGCTATTCCACCAATAACCTTCAATGTATCGTTACTATTATTATTAGTTATTACTCTTTCAACTGGTTCTTCTATTATTGGTTCATATTCTTCAATTGGAGGTTCCACTACTACTTCTGGCTCTTCTATTATTTCTGGTTCAATAATAGGTTCTATCACCTCTGGTTCTATCTCAGTTGGTTCAACTGCTTCAGTAACTGGTTCAGATTCTATATTCTGAGTTGGTGTTACTGTAGTTGTCGGTGTTGGTTCTACAACTGGAGTTGGCGTTACAACTGGAGTTGGCTCTACAACTGGAGTTGGCTCTACAACTGGAGTTGGTTCTACAACTGGAGTTGGTTCTACAACTGGAGTTGGCGTTACAACTGGAGTTGGATTAACAGGATTATTTATTGGTTGAATTGTAGGAGTGCTTGGCGTACTAGGAATATATGAAGAAATAGGAGTATATGAAGGTGCCGTGTTAACCACTTCTGTGGAATTTATTTTTGTAAATGTTACTTCATCACTATGACCAGATTCTATATATTCCTTTATATATCCCATAATATTTGATAGTTGAGGCGAATAATCAGAGCTTGCACTATAACCGGCTTTTCCAAAACTTGCTAACGTATGGTGATTTAATTGATCTACATAAAATTCTCTAATCCACTTTGCGCCTTCCATTATTCCCTCTTCTTTTGTTGCGCCTAGTGATACTCCAACAGATCCAGCTCTTTGATGCCTAAAATATTCCATACCAAAGAAATTATTTTTATTTGTAAAATTTCTACTATTTTCTCTTCCCCATCCTGTTTCATTTGCAGATAATGCAAGTAAGAATAATGGATCTAGTCCCGTCTCTTTACCTGCTTTTATAAAGTATTCTCCTGTCCCTACTAATGCAGAATTTTCTCCACCATATTTTAATATTACACTTTCCAATTGTTCTGATGTTACATTTGCCAAATCGTGAAGACTTTTGTTTCTTAAATCACTTGTTGTATATACTTGTACACTTTGCACAGTGTCTCCTATATTTGATGCATTAATAGAACTCTTCGCATTTGTCAAACTAAAATACCAATTACTCTCTTTGCCACCATTTCCTTTAAATATTGCGGAGGTTTCAAGGTCTCTTAAACTTGCTGTAATGGGTTGAAGAGGCAAATTAAGTTTTTGGCCCTTTCTTATGTTTAACATATCATTTACTAAAGCTGTATTAATAGCATAATCTCCTTGATTATGTACAGCACCTGTAATTTTATATAGTACAACTTGACCACCATGCGATTTCACATATTCGTAATCATATGGCATTCTTTGGGCATGACCAACAATATATGGATCACTATCGCCATACATCATTATCATCGTTGTACCACTTTGTGCTACTAAATCTTTATTTGCATAGTTTCCAATGTATCCTCCCCATGTTACTGCTGTTGAAAAATAATTTGGGTAATTTTCTAGATATTGATATATACCATGTGCACCCATACTATTCCCATATATACTTATCCTATCTCTATCTAATTTTAATTTATCTACTAATTCTTCTATAGATACTATTGTCGAATAAGCTTGTCCATTTCTTGATTTTGAAGCAGCGCTTTTATAATATATACTATCAAATGCCTTGCTTTGTTCATTCCATACACCATCTCTGTTTGCTATTGGTATCCATACTACTGCATCAATATTTTGGCCACTATTTATTATACTACCATAACCACGCATCTTCTTCTCAGAAGTCATTTCACTCATACCACGTAAATTTACAACAAGCGGTAATCCCGCTGTTGAATCATATCCATTTGGTATGTATAGCCATCCTCTTTGGCCAGTTTCTAAAGTAACAATTTTATATGTGCCAGCACTGAATAAATTTGTATCTACATCAAAACTCTCAATATAATCTTCTACTGAGTTTTTCATTTCTGTTAATATATTAGCAATAGTACTAGATTTACTAAGTACTGATTC
>CACZSX010000051.1 GCA_902783915.1 uncultured Erysipelotrichaceae bacterium
AAAACCTTTTAATGAGAAAAATATAAAAACAATAATAGAGAAAATGGAAAAGAAAGGATAGTAATATCCTTTTTATATTAAGAAAATACAGTTTTTACTGTATTTTTTCTGTGTTTTTAAAGTTTAATTTCGCTATTTCTCTTAATTTATTAATACCATATTTATCTTTTATTTTTTTAGCAGTTTCATCAACTATAGGCCCTGCACCAAGTGGTATAAACATACCTAATTCATTTGATAATTTTTTTATTTCATTTAAGAATATATATCTACTAATAATTGATGAACACGCAACTGATAAACATTTATCTTCTGCTTTAGTAGTAAAGTTAATGTTTCTTACTATATATTTACTATCTTTTAAATGATTATAATAACTTTTTGGATTTTCAAATTGATCTACTACAATCATTTCATAATCAAATTTATCTTTATTAATTAATGTGTATAATGCTTTATTATGGAGTATTGCTTTAATTCTATTCATATTTATATCATTAGAATATATTTCATTATATTGTTTATTAGTAAGAATTATAGTTGTATGTGGTATTCTTTTTATAATTTCTGGGGCAATTTTATATATTTTTTCATCTGTTATTTTTTTGGAATCTCTAACACCTAAATTTTCTAAAAAACTAATATCTTTTTTGTTAACATATGATGCGGTTACTACTATAGGTCCAAAATAATCACCTGTACCAACTTCATCACTACCAATAGAACTAATAAAATAATAGTCGGTATTATCTTTCTTTTCTTCTTTATCTTTTTTAATTTTTTCTTCTATATCTTTACCAGTTAGTGCTTTTTCTCTTTGCATCCACATATCAGCATCTATATCAGCGCTTATTCCTTGAAATACTACTTTTCCGGATTCATATAAAGTAACTACTGTATCTTCTTCATCTGCTTGAAATATAGCATATGGTGGTGTTTTATCTCTTTTTTTAAATTCAAAGTATTCAATTAATTCATTTTTTAATTCATCACTGACTTTAAAACTAAAAGTTTTTTGTTTGTTCATAATATCACCAACTATATTTTACCATAAATATATTTATTTTTCTAATTTATTATAATATAATATAATTAAGAAAGGAAGTATTATATGAATATAGTAGATATTATAATTATTGTTTCATTATTATTAGGAGCAGTTACAGGTTTTATCAGAGGATTTTTTAAACAAACAGTTATGTTTGTTGGTACTATAATAGTAGTAATATTATCATTTATATTAAAGAATCCATTATCATTGATATTATATAAAAATTTACCATTTTTTAAATTTGGAGGACTTACATCATTAAATATTTTAATGTATGAAGTATTAGCTTTTATTATATGTTTAGTTATCTTTACATTAGTATTAGGAATAATAATTAAATTAACAGGTATTATTGAAAATATATTAAAGGCAACTATTATTTTAGCATTGCCATCTAAATTATTGGGTATGCTAGTAGGTATAATTCAATCAGTAGTTATACTATATGTTGTATTATTTATATTATCAGTACCAACGCTTAAAGTTCCATATATTAATGAGTCAAAAGGTACAAATATAATTCTTACTAAAACTCCTATATTAGCTGGTATATCTAATGATGCAGTAAGCACATTTAATGAAATATATGAATTTACTACTAATGATATTGACTTAAAAGATATAAAAATAACTAACACAAAAATAGTTGAAATAATGTTAAAGAATAAAGTTGTAACTCCAGAGAATATTAAAGTATTAAAAGATAGTGGCAAAATAGATATTAATAATACTATGACCGAAGTTAAAGAATCATAATAATCATTCGCAATGTAAATTATTGTGTTTATAGAAATTGTCAAAAACAAATAAGATAAATATGATAGGAATGAATAGATGCTTATGCATCTTTTTTGTTGATAAAATCAATGAAATATGATATTCTATTAGTAGAATAGGGATGATGTTATGAGTAAGTATGTGAAAGTGTTATTTGCAGTATTTATATTGTTTTTTGCATTTAATGTAAGTGCAGATCCTGTAAATAATTCATTTTTAGATGACAATTTATATAAATGTATAGTAGATTCTTATAACATTGGAAAAGAAGAAAAAATAAATTATGATTATAATATATTGCCAGAAGAATTAAGAGAGATTACTTCATTAGATTGCTCAAAGTATAGTGGTACTATTGAAGATTTAACTGGTTTAAATAAATTAACATCATTAACATCATTAAATTTAAATGGTAATGTATTTTTAGGTGGAACATTAAAACTTACAAATAATTATGGTAAATTAGTAAGCAATATAAAGTTACCATCATCACTTACAATAACTGATAAAAAATATAGTATTGATAATAATAAAATAGTTAAAATAGAGAATGATTTAGTATATCCATTGCAAACTGGTTCAACATATGTTACTATGACTGGTAAAGTATCTGGTAATGAAATTAAAGAAAAGTATTTAGTTTCTGTAAATGGTGGTACTGTAAAAAAAAGTAGTAATTCTAAATTAGCATCGTTATTTTTAACGGCAAATAATTTAAAAAAAGGTGAGGGAGAATTTGCATTTGATAGTAATACTAAAATATACACAGCAATTGTTGATAATTCTGTAACTAAAGTTAAAGTAAATGCAAGTTTATTAGATAGAAATTCTAAATTTATAGTTGGATATGGTCCAAGGGAAGTAACTTTGAAAAGCGGAAATAATAACATAGAAGTAAAAGTACAAGCAGAAGATGGTTCTACAAGTACTTATATTATAAGTGTAATAAGAAGTGATGGAACAGATGCTAATAATAAATTAGCTAATATTGAATTATCAGTAGGAAAGATTAATTTTAATAGAGATGTATATAACTATAATTTTACAGTAGCAACAAATGTTGATACTATTGATGTAAAAGGTGTTTCAGAAAGTCCATTATCAAAAGTTACAGTAACGAATACAGAATTAAAAACATCCAAAGATAGTGCAACATCTAAATTAAAAATAGGCGATAATAAAATTGTAGTTACTGTTTCTTCTGAATCGGGTAGTAAACAGGATTACACATTAACAGTTATAAGAGAAGACTATGATTCTGAAGATAATTTTTTAAGTAATTTGTCTATAGAAGGATATAGTATAAATTTCGATAAAAATACATTTAAATATGATTTAAATATAAAAAATGAAAATTCTTTGTTAATTACTCCAATAACTGAAAAAAAGAATGCAACGTATGTTATTCTAGGTAACGCTAATTTAGAAAATAATTCTAAAATTATAATTAAAGTTAGTGATGAAAATGGTAGTAATAGAGAATATACTTTAAATATTCATAAGCAAGAATCTATAATAACTAATTTAGTTGATTTTTCTAACATTTCAATAAAATGGATAATACTTATAGCAGAAGCAGTAACAATATTAGTATTATTACTATATATTATATTTAGAGGTAGTAATAAACCTAAAAGACCTAAGAAAATGAAAAAAGCAAAAGTAAAAATGCTAAATCAACCCAATGCAATGAATAATTATGGTAATGTATGCAAATCGTGTGGTACAGTAAATGATATAAAAAGCAAGACATGTTACGTATGTGGCAATCAATTAAGATAAATAAAAAAGGCTTTAAAAGCCTTTTTATATTGTTCTAATACCATCAATATTAAATGTTAACTTATCAGTAAATAATATTCCATTCAAGTGATCTATTTCATGTTGAAAAGCTATTGCTAATTCTTCTCTTGCTCTTACAACAATTTTATTACCATCCATATCATATCCAGATACTTTAACTCTAGCATATCTTCTTACATAACCTTCAGTTTCTCTATTAACACTTAAACATCCTTCACCAGCATCAGCGCATATTTCTTCTTCAGAGTGACTAACTATAGTGGGATTTACAATAATATATGTCTCAAATTTTTGCTCTGTATCATTTTCTTCTGTGATTTCATTAACTACTACAAAATAACGTTTTTTAATACCTAACTGAATAGCAGCCATACCCATACCAGGTCTTAAATCTCTTTTTTCTGCTAATTCTTCTATTTGACTATCATGTAGATATTCAATCATATCATGTATAGCTTTTTTATCTGTTTCAGTTAAAGGAAAAACAACTTCTTTACTTATTTCATGTAATCTTTTATCTTTTTCATCAAGAATATCTTTAGTTTTAAGCATATTATCACCCCTAAATTCATTGCTATTCTATCATAAAAGAAAATAAAAGTCAAAATAATAAAAAAAGGATTTCTCCTTTTTTAATTATTTATTAATCTAGAACCTATTACTATAACCAAGAGAATAAACAATACTAGTATAATAGCAGCACCACTGCCGATTCCACCATATCCATATTGAGGATAAGGGTATGACATAGTACATGGTGAACCATAACTATATCCACTATTATATCCATAATAATACATAATACACTCCTCCTTTACTTCTAATATAATGTATTACAAAGAAGTGTAAATTGTTATATTAATAACCTAAAAATAAACAAAATTATTTTAAAATATGTTATTATATTGATAGTAGAGGTGTATTATGTTAAAGATAATAAGAAAAATTGATAAACCATTATTTTTTATGACAACCATAATGTTTATCTTTGGATTATTAATGATTTTTAGTGCATCATATGTTAAAGCAATAACTTCATTAGGAAATGCATATTATTATTTAATAAGACAAGGTCTAATATTAATTATATGCTTTTTTGTATTTATATTTTTTATTAATATACCTTCTGATAAATATAAAAAATATTATAAAACAGTATTATATTTTTCAATAGCGCTATTAATATTACTAATACCTTTTGGTATTACCGTAAATGGTGCAAAAAGTTGGTTACATATGCCGATATTTAACTTCCAACCAGCAGAACTTGCAAAAATAGCAGTTATAATATTTATGGCTGTATATTATGAAAAAAATAAAGAAAATAAAAGTGATTATAGAATTGCGTTAAAACCATTTTTATATGTAGGTATAATTGGTATTTTAGTTGGAACACAACCAGATTTAGGGAGTGCACTTATAATTTTAATAATAAGTTTCTTACTCTTTTTAGGTGTGCCTTTATTACCAGCAGTTAGAAGAAAAGTATGGGCAATTATATTTTTAACTGGGATAGTTGCATTATCAATTATAGTAATTTTATTTATAACTCACAAAACTGGATTATATGAATATCAATTACAAAGGTTTAATTTTTTAAAGCCATGCCAAAGATATACCGAAGTAGGAACGGGATATCAAGTATGTAACTCATATATAGCTATTAATAATGGGGGTTTAGTGGGTGCTGGTATTGGTAATAGTACTCAAAAATATTTATATCTACCAGAATCTTATACAGATTTTATCTTTCCTGTAATTGTAGAAGAAATGGGTTTAATAACTGGTATAATAATAATTGCATTATATGCAATAATAATATATAGAATAATAATTATTGCAAAAGGTTGTTATACTTTATCGCAAGGACTTATTTGTTATGGTGTTGCTATGTATATTTTAGTACATGTATTAGTAAACCTAGTTGGTATATTAGGTCTTTTACCACTAACAGGTGTTCCATTACCATTCTTAAGTTATGGTGGAAGTTATGCCTTGTGTCTTACAATTGCACTTACATTAGTTCAAAGAATAAAAGCAGAAACAGAAATAACAAAGCAAGAAGAAAGATTAAAAAATAAAATTAGAGAAATATAGGGGTAGTAGATAATATATATAGAATAATCTCTTAGGAGGTTATTTTTTTATGAAAAATATTTTAAAAAAACATTGGTACTTAATAATTATATTAATATGCATTATTGGTATTTTTATGATTGTTAATTATGAAGACGAAAAAGAAGTAATACTTGAAGAAAATAAGAGCTTTGAAGAAGTATCTACACCAAAAGAAGAAACTATAGTTCAAAGTGAAAGTAATAGCGACATATTTTATATTGATATTAAAGGTGAAGTAAAAAATCCAGGTGTATATGAAGTAGATAGTGGCAAAAGAGTGATAGATGTAGTTGATATGGCAGGAGGTTTTACTAGCAATGCGGATACTTCAATTTTAAATTTAAGTAAAAAAATAAAAGATGAGATGAGTATATTAATATATTCAAAGAAAGAAATTGAAGATATTAAAAATTCAATTAAATGTGAACCGGAAGTAGTAGAAGTTGTGAAAGAGGTAGAAAAAATTGTAGAAGTAGAAAAAGAGTGTTTATGTGAAAAAAATGATATATGTGAATCACCAAATAATGAATTAGAAGTAACTGATATAAAAGAAGAAGAAAAAGAAAAAACAATTGAAAATAATACACAAATAAATATAAACACTGCATCAAAAGAAGAATTAATGAGTGTAAATGGAATTGGTGAATCAAAAGCAATAAAAATAATTGAATATAGAGAAAAAAATAAATTTGAAAAAATAGAAGATATAATGAATGTATCAGGTATAGGTAATGCTGTGTTTGAAAAGATTAAAGAATATATTACCGTATAAAATATTCTTGTTATTATTAATCGCATTATTATATTCATTTATATATAATTTAAATAATAAAAGTAAATTTACAAAGGAGACCATAATTTATGGTTATATATATGACTATAATATAAATGTTAATAAACTTACTATAAAATTACATTCAAAGGAAAATATACTATGTAATTACTACTTTTATAATGAAACTAAATTACCAGAATTAAAACTTGGAGACTACATAAAATTAGAAGGTAGTTTAACAATTCCTAATAAAAATACAAATTTTAATAGTTTTAATTATAGAAAATATCTAAAATATGAACATATTAACTATATATTTAATATAACTAAAATAGAAAAAATAAAAGATAATAATAAATTAAAATATAAATTAAAAAATATAATAATAAAAAAAATCGATAATAATGAAAACAAAACATATCTATATACCTTTTTATTAGGAAATAATAATTATATTGATAAAAATGTTTTAGAAAGTTATAGAATTAATGGTATAAGTCACTTATTTGCAATATCAGGAATGCATATATCTCTTATATCTTTGATAATATTAAAAATATTTAATAAATTTAAATTTAAAAATATATTAGTGACTATTATTATTATATTTTATATGTTTCTTACAAACTTTTCTCCATCAATAATGAGAGCAGGAATATTTTTTATATTATTATTGATTAATAAAAAATTAAATTTAAACATTAATAATATAGGCATTATGCTCATTTTATTATCAATATGCATACTCATAGACCCATATATAATATACAAGATAGGATTTCAATATTCATATATAATAACCTTTAACTTAATACTATTTAGCGACATTATTAAAAGAAATAAAAACAAAACAATTAAATTGTTAATAATATCATGTATTGCTTTTATTACATCATTACCAATTACTATAAACAACTTTTATCAAATAAATCTATTTGGAATTATATTAAATTTATTCTATGTACCATTAATAACAGCACTAATATTTCCAATTACATTAATAGATTTTATAATTCCATTACCATTTATTAAATATATATTTTTAATTTTAGAAAAGAGTTCACTATATTTTTCAAATTTTAAATATTTAATTATTACATTTTCAAAATTAAATATGTTTTTAATAATTATGTATTATATATTAATACTTTATATTTTATATAATATAAAAATAAAAAAATATAAAAAAATATTTATACTTTTAATAGTACTTTTTATATATAAGAATTTTCCATATTTAAATAATAATTTTGAATTAACATTTTTTGATGTTGCACAAGGCGATAGTATCTTTTTAAAATTGCCATATAATAAAAGTAATATTTTAATTGATACAGGAGGTTCAAAATCATATACAAATATTAGTAAGCAAATAATTATTAATTATTTAAAATCAATAGGAGTTAATAAATTAGATTACATAATACTTACACACGGAGACTATGATCATATGGGAGA
The DNA here is from genome assembly GCA_902783915.1 of uncultured Erysipelotrichaceae bacterium. Classification (GTDB taxonomy): domain Bacteria; phylum Bacillota_I; class Bacilli_A; order RF39; family UBA660; genus CAG-1193. The sequence goes on from CACZSX010000051.1 coordinate 7,983, forward strand.
AACTATAAATCTAGTAGAAAATTTTAAAGTAAAGAAAGTTATCATTAATTGTGGACCTTACAATGAATTAGAAAAAGAATTAATCAAAGTATTAGATAAAAAGAAAATTAAATATTATTCATGTATTAAAGAATTAAATATAGATAAGAGTAAATTATATTTCTTACAAACAAAAGAGTATGGCAATGAGAATGATAATAGTAATGTTATTTATACAGAATTAAATGGTTATAAATTTATGTTTATGGGAGATGCATCAAGTACAACTGAAAAAGAAATATTAAGTAAGTATAATTTATCTAATATAGATGTATTAAAAGTAGGACATCATGGTTCTAAGAC
>CACZSX010000052.1 GCA_902783915.1 uncultured Erysipelotrichaceae bacterium
ACTTCTCTTTTTTCTTCTTTAACTATTGGTATTCTTCCAGTTTGATAATCTTCTTCATCAATCACTAAGAAATCATCATCTACTTTAGGTTTTGCTTCTTCTCTAGGTCTTTCTACTCTAGCAATTTTTTCACTAACTGCATTTTCATAAGTAACTTCTCTTTTAGCATATGTAATAGGTTGATTTGTTCTCAATAGTTCTTCTACACTTATTATAGCTGTATCTTCTTGCTCATCTTCGTATTGTTGTATCCTATCCATAACACTTTGATTATTCTTATTTTCAATTTGCTTTAATTCATCAACAATATTCTTAAGATTACGAGTTCTATCATTTTCTAAATTAATATCACTATTATCTACATTATCAATATCTTTCATCTTTGCTTCGAATGCATTTTCTTTATCTGTTATTTCGCTTTCACCATATATCTTTTTTACAGTGTTTTTTTCTGGTTTAAGTACTACAATTAATAAAATTATAAATGTAATTACTAATAATACACCTACTACAAATAAAGCTTGTCCAGCATTATTTAAATTTGTAAAATAATTAGTAATATTTGCTATCATAACTTCACCTCATATATTCATAATTTATTATACTTAATAAATATAATGGTACTGTTTCTGCTCTTAGAATATTATCTCCAAGAGTTACGCTTATAAAACCATTATCTATTAAAAATTCAACTTCTTTTCCACTAAATCCACCTTCTGGACCTATTGCTATTAGTATTGTATCACTTTTCTTATTATCTTGTAAAACATTTTTGATATTTTTCGACATTTCACTTGTATTACAAAGAATTTTTAAATCAGATTTATAATTTATAATATCTTTCAACTTAATAATTTCATGTATTATAGGCATTTTACTCCTATGTGATTGCTCAGATGCTTCCTTTAATATTCTATTCCATCTATCTTTTTTATTATCAACTTTAACTACAGTTCTTTCTGATATAACTGGTATTATTTCATCTACTCCCAACTCAGCAGCTTTCTGAAGTAAATAATCCATTTTTTGTTCTTTTATTAAACATGTAGCAAGAATAATCTTATAATCTTTATTATTATTTAATTTATTTTCATCAACTATCTCATACTCAACGTCTTTTTTTGTAATATTAGTTATTTTGCATGTGTATAATGTTTCATTATAAACAATATTAAAAAAATTACCTATATTCATTCTCACTACATTTATAATATGCCTTTTATCTTCATCATCTATTTTTAAATCTTTATTATTAACCATATACCACTGCATAACATCACCTACTTAATTATAACATTCAATTATTGAATATGATAGATATTTTTGTTATAATGAGTGTGGTGATAATATGAATGAAATGGTTGATGTAAGTAATGATTACACTGTATCATTAATCAATAAATATGCAGAAGATTTAACAAAAAAAGTGTATTATACAGATCCTTGTATAGCAAGAGAAGAAGAACTTAAAAAGATGATTCTAACATTATTTACTCCAGAAAAATCGCCTATATTAGTTGGTAAACCTGGTATTGGTAAAACTGCTATAGTAGAAGGGCTTGCATGGAGAATTCAAAATGGAATGGTTCCAGATGCTTTAAGAGGATATACAATATTAAAAATAGATACTGCTGCATTAGTCGGCAACATAAGTAATGAAAAAGGTACTTCTGATATGAAATTACAAGTACTTGTAAAGGAATTAGAAAATTTAGATAAAGTAATATTATTTATTGATGAAACTCATACATTAATTGGTAATAAAACTGAAGGTGGACTTGACTTCGCTAATATTTTAAAACCGGCTTTAGCAAGAGGTAATATTAAAATGATAGGTGCTACTACATCTAATGAATATGACTATTATATTGTAAAAGATAAGGCTTTTTTAAGAAGACTTGAAAAAATAGAAATAGCAGAGCCTGATAAAGATGCTACTGTTAAAATACTAGTTGGTACATTACCTAAGATAGAAAAACAAACTGGTGTTGTGATGAACTACACTAATTTTGTTAAAGAAAATATTATGAGTTTTATAGTTGATATGACTACTGAATATAATAGAGTATTTGAATCTGCATCAAGATACCCAGATATATGTTTAGGTATTGTTACTAAAGCATTTAGTTATGCAATATTTGATAATTCAAGAGCAGTATCAATAAAACATTTTTGGGATGCGATAAGTACAACTGAAGCAGTATATCCCGATGTAATAAAAAAATATAAACCTTTATTTAAAGAAAAATTTAAAGATTTAATTGAAAAAGAAAATGCAATTTTAGAGTAATTGCATTTTTATTTAATAAAATTATTGATTTTTTAATATATATTTGTTAAAATTGATATGTTTAAATGACGGAGGTGAAATTATGCCAAACATTAAAAGTGCTAAAAAGCGTGTTAAGGTAATTAAAAGACAATCTGAAGAAAATATTCCAGTTAGAGGAAGTATGAGAACTGCTGTTAAAAAAGTTAATAAAGATTCTCAAAATAAAAATTTATTAAATGATGCAGTTAAAAAGATTGATACTGCTGTAAGTAAAGGTGTTATTACTAAAAATGCTGCTGCAAGAAAAAAATCACGTCTAATGAAAAAAGTAAATTCGAAGTAAATTATTACTTCTTTTTTTTATATTTATAAATTTTTATAGTATAATAATATTGGTGATTGTATGAAATTTTTAAAATTTTTAGTAGTTTTACTTACTATATTTGCTACTTTCACTTTTGCATATGGTTATTTATCAGATAAAGAAATTATAAGTACTATAAAACAATTTTATGATAGAACTCCATCTAGTATCGTAAATAACGAATATGTAAAAGAATTAGATGTTGGTATTGTTAAACTAACAAATAACTTTACACCAAATAATAAAGATGAACTATTAAATATCTATTATACTATTATATCTTCTGGTATGACTGAATTTACATTTTATTGTGGTACAGAATATGATAATTGTATAAGCGATACTATAGAAATTAATGATGATGAAAATTTACTGTCACAAATTAATAGTTTAGTAAGTGTATATAATAGTTTTAAAAGTATAAAAACAGCTTATACACCAAGTGGTAAAATTACTTTATATATAAATAGAATCTATAGTAATGATGATATTAAAAAAATCAATGATAAATTAGATGAAATTGAAAAAAGTATTATTGTAATAAACAAAAATGATCGTGATAATATATTAGCTATACATGATTACATAATTAACACAACTAAATATAGTGAAGAAGATAATATATTAAATAATGCTATTGGAGCATTATTTAATGGATACACTAAGTGTAATGGATATACAGATGCAGCGGCATTATTATTAGATAGACTAAATATTAAAAATATACGAATTGTCTCTTCTGGTGATGATAAATTAGAACCTCATATATGGAATTTAGTATATTTAGATAATAAATGGTTACATCTAGATTTAACTTGGGATGATCCAATTAATAATTTGAATAAAGATTTTTTATACCATGATTATTTTTTAAAAACAAATACAGAAGATAATAATAAACATTCGTTTGATAAAGACTTTTATTACTTTGTAAAATAAAAAAAGATATTTAAAAATATCTTTTATTTTTTTGCATCTTTTAATGCATTATCTAATGCGTTATATAAAGCATCTATCTTCATTGTAACACCAGCTATAGCATCTGTTTTACCATTATCATCTAATTTAATAAATGATATATCTTGATTTTCTACTACTTTAGATTCAATTAAATTTACTTGCTCATACCACTCTTTACCAGCTTCGCTTCTAGTTTTCATTCCATAATCATTACCTAATGTTTTTTTAGTAGTATTAACTCCATCTTTAACATAAGTAGTATCTAAATAAACTGATTTTATTAATCCATTACTATCTACATATACTATAGCCATAGCAGTATTTTTAGCACCACCATAATTATCAGTATATGTTCCTAAATAAGTTCCTTCTTTATATTTACCTTCTCCTACTTTTTCACATCCAGTAAAAATAAATATTGATAATACTATTACAAATACTATTCCAAAATATTTTTTCATATAATCCTCCTACTTTTAATTATATTACATTTTTAATTAATATTAAATACTTTTATAATAATTTAACAATCTATCTGACACCATACCTACTATTATTCCAGTTATTATAGAACTAATTAATAATATTGGCAAATAATATATAATATTTATATTTGATAAAAATAACATTGCTACTATTATTTGACCTATACTATGAGATATAGCACCACTTATACTTACTCCTACTACTGACAACTTACTATATCTTTTTACTAAATACATAGTTATTACACTTAATAATGCACCTACCAAACTAAAGAAAAAACTTATACTAAATAAACCAGTTCTTAAAATTCCAATAAGTATTACTCTTAATATAGATATATATATTGCATCTTTAAAAGATAAATCATATATTACAAATACTATTACTATATTAGCAAGTCCTAATTTTATCCCAGGCATCATATTAAATAATGGAATAAAACTTTCTATTAAAGCAAGTACTACAGATATACTAAGTAACATTGCTATTTTAGCAATTTTTTTATTCATAAACTACCCCGCTATTGTATCTAATTCATTATTAGAAAAATTAATAGTTATTTTATTTGGTAAACATACTATTACTCCATTATTTGTATAATCCATCTTACTACATATATGAAATTTAGATGTTTCTTCTATAACTTTTAACTTATTATCTTTTACTTTTATTTTAACAATTCCATTATATCCTTCTACACTATATTCCTTATCAATATTTAAATCTATTTTAAGTACTAATTCATTATTATAATATACATTCGCATAATTATTATTTTTTCTCGTTAAAAACAATATAAATACTACTACAAATAATATTATAACTATTAATTTAATATCATACTTGTTCATAAATATTAAAATTCTCTGAATAGTATATTTGATCAGAATACCATATAGCTTCCACATCTTCTAAACTATTTACTAATTTAATACCATCTTCAATTGGAAGTAAGAATAAGTATGTAGAAAGCACATCTGCATATCCACTATCCTTAGTAACTACTGTTACACTTTTTGTATAATTATCTGGAAATAATGTTTTAGGATTAATAATATGATTATAATTAACACCATCTACTTCATAATATCTTTGATAACTTCCACTAGTTACAACACTTGTATTTTCCACTAATAAAGTATCATATACTTTAGATGTATTAAATGGTTCTTCTAACCCTACTGAAAATTTACTTGATTTATAACTTTTTCCTACTTTTACATTACCGCCAGCATTTATTAAATACTTTTCACAACCATTATCTTCTAAATACTTTGCAACTATTTCAGTAACATAGCCTTTTACAAAAGATCCTAAATCTAATTTAATATCTTTCTTTTTCATAAAAGTATTATCTTTTAAACTAATACTTTTAATATCTACATTTAAATTTAAAAGTTCATATGTCTTTGGAACACTTTTACCTTCTTCTCTATATTTTTTCCATACATCAATAGCGTTACCTAAAGCTATATCAACATAACCACTTGTTTTATTATAAGCATCTATTCCATAATTAATAATATCGCTTAACTTAGGAGATATTTCAATGCTCTCATTAACTTTTAAAGTATTATTCAAATAATGAATATTAACTAAATCATCATATTCATTATATCTATCAGTTAACTTATGATATTCACTATATATCCTATCTACTTCATTTAATAATTTCTTACTTTTATCTTTAGGTATATCATATAATTTAACTTCAATATGAGTATCCATATAAAACATACTCTTCTTATATTCTTTTACTTTACAACCAGTTAATAACAATAACATACACATAAGTACAATTACCTTTTTCATATTATCACCTCTTTAATTATACCACATTATCAAATATAGTAGGATACTTACATTCTATTTTTAATACTTTATTATTATATTTAAATTCTAATAGTTCACAATGTAGCATTAATCTACCAATAGGATTATTCTTAGATCCATACTTTTTATCTCCTACTACACTATGACCAATATCTTTCATATGAACTCTTATTTGATTCTTTCTACCTGTATACAAATAAACATTAAGCATACTATATTTATTATTATATCTAACTCTTTCATACTTAGTAATTGCTAATTTACCACTACTACCACTATATACAATATGTTCCTTATTTTCATTTAAATAGCTCCTTATAGTACCACTTAGATCTGTAGTACCTTCTAC
>CACZSX010000053.1 GCA_902783915.1 uncultured Erysipelotrichaceae bacterium
AAAATAACTAATTTTGTTGATGCTAAAGCAGATATAAATAATCTAATCATATCGCTTGTATAATATAATCTTAATTGACTAGCAGCAAAATTTCTAAATAGTTCTACTAATTCTGGTAATTCAAACGCATTATTATAATTTTGAATTTTATAGTTCTTATATTTCTCATCAACTTCATATAATTTAGGGAATCTTATTTCAGTATTAGTATCAATTGCACCATCTTCACTACTTACTTCTTCAGTATCGCTCTCATCAGGTCTAAGCCCCAATTTGGATACCTTCATTGCCAATATAGTTTCTTTTTCTTTTACTAATTTAGCAACTTCATTATTTAATACACTAACTTCTTCTAATAATGATTCTTGCTCTACTAAACTCTTTCTTATTCTTATATACTTTCTTATCAAGAAATATACTCCTAAGATTATAAGTACTAAAACTGCTAACGTAATAAGTATAGCAAGTCCTACTAATAACCATTCTGGAATAGTAAAATCATTTTTATAATCATCCACTACTTTTACATATGCAGGTATATTAAATATAGCTTTAATTCCATTAAATAAACCAAGCGCAATATATTTTAAACCTGTAAAAAATTGTGATAAAAATTCATATAAAAATCTTAAAAATGTATGCATAATTACCTCCTATATCTTGATAATTTTTGATCTTATAACATCCTTATTTGCAATAAACATTTCATAATATTCATTCTCTCCATCTATTAATACATATGGAAACAAAATAAGCTCAGTTAAATTCCCAGAATACTTTTCGTCTATTTCCAATCCAAAAGAATATCCCTCATTTATCAATTTATCTATCTTATTTTTATTACTAATATAATCCGTATAAGTTATTCTTATGCTTATACTATTTTTTGCAAGTGGATTATTCAAAATGTTTATAAGTCTTACAAACTTCTTCTCTTTTTCAAATAAAGAACTTGCAATAGGAACCATATATTTTCTCGAAAAATCCAAATTAATAGCATTATTTAAAACCATATGAGACGCTAAAATATATGTAATAAATAACTTATCTTCATTTATAATTCCAGTTGTATATACTTTATTAATTGCATATTCACTATATAAATTAGATATCTTAACATTATGCTCTAATACTAAATAACTCAAATTCCTACGCAATTTTTCTTCAACTACATTAAAATACTTAGTTTCTATTACATTATTAAATCTTTCTTTCCCTTCTTTAAAGCTTATATACCAATCTTTTATTTGTTGTTTTAATTCATCCTTATTTTCAAAATTAAACAAACTATCATTGATAAGAGAATTAATTATTTCCATATCTTTTTCTACTATAAGTATATCATCAAAATATACTACATACGCAAAAAAAGCAATCATATTTTTTAAATCATCAACATTATCTTCATCAATTATATCACCATATATATCAACTAACTCTCTATTTATTCTTTTTATAAAATCTTTCTCACTATGATAATTAGTTTCATCATAATATCTAACACTAATATACTTATCTAAAAAAGTAACATAAAAACTCTTTTTAAATGCATCTTTAAAAACAATTTTAAAAAGACTTGAAAAACTTTTTTTAATATATTTAATATACTCATCAATTATATTATAATTCATAGAGCCTCCTAAAAACTAACTCCTACTATACTTGTTGCATTTCCATTCGGATAAGTATAATTTGCGCTTGGATTTACTTTATAAAACTTAATTGCTATAGTACTTACTGGTTCTATAGTAAAAGTAAGACTATTTAAATAATCTGTCCCTTGTATTGTAGTATTTGTATATGTAGAACTATTTATTAAATTATCTGTAGTATCAATAAAAATCGTATTTGGATTAAAATTTATAGTTATTTCTTCACCAATACACTTTGCTTTATTAGCATCAGATAATGTTCTATATACTTCATTAGGAATTAAATCATTAACTGCATAATCACCAAACGCTTCTATAACAGTACAATAATTTATAGCATTTGTAATTTTAAATATCATATATGTTCTTGCTGCTTCATCATCTATAGAATATGTTATACCTTGTTTACCTACAACATATTCAAAATCTGCACTTATTAATTCCTTATATGGAGCAGTACTTTGTGCAGAAATATGTATAACTAAAGTCTCGTTCTCTGCATAAACTCTAGTAGGAACTACGTTAAGTGTCACCGTGTCAGAATGAGTTAAACTAGAACTATAAACAGTTCCTGTTGATTTATCTAATGAACATGTTACATCACTTGGGCATACATATGTTACTTGATATGGAATATCATAATCAGTATATACATATGAATTTTTTTCAGATAATAAATCAAATGAAATATCAAAAGATCCAACACCAGACCAATTGTTTACCCTATATATTGCATTACCTTTCTTTAATCTATTACTAGTAAAATAGAAATTCTTAGCATTTAGAAAATAACTATGAAAATCTAATTTTACAAACTTAGCAACTGTAAAAATTGCAAGTGGTAAAACTATTAATAAAATAATTAATGTAGTTATTCTATGTTTCTTAAAAAATTTCAACATTATACCACCTGCTCTGAATTAATCTTAATATCTACTAGATCTATAATTCCTTGATAAGAATCAGGATAATCCTCATTTGCTTTAGGAAATTCTACCCATAAAGTATATGTATCTGTACAATCAGCATTATAGTACATTGTAGATATGGCATTTATAACTAAATGCCTATAATATACCCCATTTGCATCAGTAGTAGTTGTATCTGAATCTACTACATTTGATGTCATATTATTACCTTTATATATTCTAAAATTTAAAGGCAAATTAGTAGTAGTTATTATTTCAATAGAATATGTTAAATCAACATTAGCTCTTCTTGTACTATCAAAATTTGATACATTAAATGCAAATAAATATGGTTCATTTCTTGGAATCATACTATCTAACTTAATTTGTCCTGATTGAGTACCAACATCAACTATAAAAAATGCTAAAGAAGGTGTTACCTGAATTTCAGTAGTATTTTCATATCTAGCTTGTGTAAATTTCGTACTACCAACTAATACTAAAGTAGCAATTAAAAGAATAGAAAAGAAAGAATAACGTTTAAAATCATTCATATTTATTTTACTAAATACTCTTTTCAATCCTTTCATATATCCTCCTACTTTAAATTGCGATTAATTCTATTCATAATCTCATTTAAATCTAATCTCATTGTATATTCAATAAAATCCTTTTCCTTCTCAGTGAATTTATGTTTTTTTAATAACTCATCACTTACATCTATTATTTCTATATCATCATCTAAATTTGATACCTTCTGTTCTAAATTTTTAACCTCTTTATTACTTAACTTGTGATCTTCATCATCAATCATATCATTTATAGCTTTTATATCTATCTTTTTAGTAATATCCAATAGTTTTTCCAAATCTTTTTTATCAGATGATTCATTTTCTTTATTATTATTTGTTTTTATTTTATTTTCATCTTCCTTAGAATAAGAAAGTGCAAAATCAAATAATAATAAAGTAATAAACAATGTAAATATTATCTTGGGTTCACTTAATACTTTTTTCCAAACACCTAATTTTGAATAAATTTTTACAACTTTACCAATTACAGCATTTCTATTAATTGGCTTATCAATTGTATTATTATTATCACCCTTAACAGTTATTATATCATTATCAACAAATATAACCCTATGCGTTATAATTGTTTTACCTTGTTCAAAAGCAATTATATCGTCTTTATTTAAATTTTCTTTTGTTATTTTAACTAAAATAACATCATTTATATAAAGCGTAGGTTCCATAGAACCACTTGCAACTTCAAAAAATGTATAACCAAAATAATTTGGATAATTTCTATTTGTAAATGTAACAGTAGCTTTTCCATATATGACTAAAACTAAGATTGCAAATAAAATCCATGTAAAAACATTTACTATCACTTTTACAATTTGCTTAAAGTGATTCATCACACACCTCGCTTTCCCTTTTTATACTCCTATATATTGTTCAAAATTTGCATTAATATCAAATTCTAACTCTTCTCCTATTAATGTATTATCTGATTCATTATATAGTGCATTATCATCCCATACCAATGTAATTCTTAAATTTACTACTCTATCCTGATCATTTAAATATGATATGCCAGAATACGTATTAGAAGTTAACTCAGTATTAGTATCCATATTTTTAATACTAAAATATATATTAGGATAATCATCTATTGCAGAATCATCTATTGTAAGTTCATATCCTACAGACACATCGCAATCTGAAGCATCTATTTCTATATCAAATACCGCTGTTGACCCTGGTGCAAAATAACCGGATTCAGTATGTGTACTACCAGTATATGTAAAATCATCTAATGTAATTGTTTCTGCAAGAGATATATCTTCCCCATTTACTTCAATGTGCCAAGCGCCAATACTTAAATTTTTACTTGATGTTGCATTAGTCTCAAATAAAGCATATGTTTTAGCAACTACTAATGTAGTAATAATTGCTAAAAACATTGTCATAATATAAATATACTTCCTCATTAACTCTCTTTTTCTGATCTAGCTGTTTCTACTATCATTATAATTTCATAAACTATAGCAAACAAAGTTGGGAATATAACTAAAAACATAAATCCCCATTTTGAAGTAAGTACGCTTAAATATGTTCCTACTTTAGGGTACGCTTTAGCACTATCAAACTTACCAATTATATATTCACCAGAAACTTTTTTATTATCAATTATATAAGTGGTTTCACTTTTATTTATTTCTTGTTTCTCTTGAACTATGTCTTGATAAATTAAAACATTGCTATCTTTTGCACTATTATAATAAAATACTCTATCGCCAACGTTTATCTTGCTATCACTGTTTCTTTTTACAATTAATAAATCTCCTTCGTTAAACTCAGGTTCTAATTCATCACTATCAATTATTAATAATGCATTCTTACCAAAAACAGTTACTTTAAATTGGTTATATGAAAGCAAGCATACTGTTACAAATATGGCAACAACAAGCCATATACACACAACAATATCAAATAGTATTTTCCCTATATTTTTCAAAAGCATCAACTCCTATTCTTATACATAATATATTTTACCATAATATACAAAATATTTCGACAAAAAATGAAAAATTAGCGAATTATTATTCGCTAATTAAAATATACCAACTATATTATTATTATCATCTAAATTAATTGTTTCTGCAGCAGGTACTTTAGGAAGACCTGGCATAGTCATTATTTTACCTGCAAGAGCTACTACAAAACCTGCACCATTTTTTATTTCTACATCTCTGATAGTTATATTGTAATCATTATTACATTCTAAATTGTTTGGATCATCTGAAAATGAATATTGTGTTTTTGCAATACATACAGGCATATTTTTTGCTAATTTTTCTATTTCTTTAATATGCTTTAAAGCAGCTTCTTCATATATTACTTTTTTACCACCATATATATTTATTGCTACACTTTCTATTTTCTTTTTAATACTTTTATCTAAATCATACATATATTTAAAATTGGATTTTTTCTTAGTTAATTTTACTAATTTTTCTGCTATATCAATAGCACCAATTCCACCTTTTGCCCATCCTTCTACTAAACTTAGTTCTACTTCTTTTTCTTCTAATTTCTTCCTTAAATATTCTATTTCTTCCTCTGTATCTTGATTATATTTATTTATTGCTACTATTACATTTAATCCAAATTTATTTTTTAAATTATCTATATGTCTATATAAATTATCTATTCCTTTATCTAAACCCTCAATATTTTTTTCTAATATATGTTCTTTATCTATTCCACCGTGATATTTTAATGCTTTAATTGTAGCAACAAGTACAACTGCATCTGGATGTATGCCTAAATTTCTACATTTTATATCAAGAAATTTCTCTGCACCCAAATCGGCACCAAAACCCGCTTCTGTAACTACATAATCTGATAATTTTAAAGCTAGTTTAGTAGCTACTATACTATTACATCCATGTGCAATATTTGCAAAAGGACCACCATGTATTATTGCCGGAGTATGTTCTAGTGTTTGTACTAAGTTAGGTTTTAATGCATCTTTTAATAATACTGTCATTGCACCTTCTGCTTTTAAATCAGATGCATATATTGGTTTATTGTCTTTTTTATATCCAACAATAATTCTACCAAGCCTATTTCTTAAATCATTTATATCATTAGATAAACACATAATAGCCATTATTTCAGATGCTACTGTAATATCAAATTTATCAGTTCTTGGTACTATTTTAGATTCACCAGATAAACCTGTTTCTACAACTCTTAATTGTCTATCATTTAAATCCATACATCTTTTCCATACAACTCTATCAAATCCCAATTCATTACCAAAATATATATGATTATCTATTAAACTTGATAATAAATTATTAGCGCTAGTCATTGCATGAATATCTCCAGTAAAATGAAGATTAATATCTTCCATAGGAGCAACTTGAACCTTCCCACCACCAGTTGCTCCACCTTTAATACCAAATACAGGTCCTAAAGAAGGTTCACGAAGTGCTAATATTGAATTTTTACCAATATGTCTTAATCCATCAGCTATTGCAATAGACATAGTAGTTTTACCTTCACCAAGTGGTGTTGGACTTATTGCAGTTACAAGTATTAACTTACCATTCTTTTTATTTTTTAATTTTTCATATACAGTTTCATTTATTTTAGCTTTATATTTGCCATATAATTCTAAATCATTTTCATCTATATTTATTTTTTTTGCAATATCAACAATCTTATCTAATTTAGTATTTCTTGCAATTTCTATATCCGTCATAATTTCACCTCAATAAAATTATAACAAAAAAAAGAATATTAATATATTCTTTATAGAAATTCTTTTAATTTTTCTACATATGCTTCCTGCATATTTACAAATTCTGATATTAAAGAATGTACCTTACCATCAATACTCTTATTATTTAATAATCTTCTACCTTCTATAATACCCATATTTGTACCTTTTAAAAATAACTCAGATATTTTAGATGTACTATCATCAACAAAAAGTCTCATTTCAATACCTTTTTTTGCCATTGCTTTTTCCATTCTATTTATTTCGTGAGGTTCTTTATTTTTATTATACTTTGGATATATTTTTTCTATTTTTTCTAGTAATCTTCCATATTCTTTTAATTGATTATCAAGTATTTTTTTTAATTTTTTATCTTCAACTTTATCAAGTACATAATTTATAGTATCTCTTCCCATACTTGCGCCTTTATTAAGTTCATCTAATGCATTTATATTATCATTCATAAAATACCTCCACTATTATAATGGATATATTTATTAAATTTATACACAAAAAAAGAATGACTTAGTCATTCTTTATTATTTATCAATTTTACTTACTACACCTGAACCAACTGTTCTACCACCCTCACGGATAGAGAATTTAGTTCCTTGTTCAATAGCAATTGGGTGAATAAGTTCAACTGTCATACGAGTATTATCTCCAGGCATAACCATTTCAGTTCCAGCAGGTAATTCAATAACACCTGTTACGTCTGTAGTTCTGAAATAGAATTGAGGTCTGTAGTTAGAGAAGAATGGAGTATGTCTTCCGCCTTCTTCTTTACTTAATACGTATACTTCAGCTTCAAACTTAGTATGTGGTGTAACTGTTCCTGGTTTTGCAAGAACTTGTCCTCTTTCAACTTGGTCTCTAGTGATACCACGCAATAGAACACCAGCATTATCTCCTGCTTGTGCAGAATCTAATTGTTTACGGAACATTTCAATTCCTGTAGCTATAGTCTTTTGAGTATCTCTAATACCAACTATTTCAACTTCATCGTTAAGTTTTAATTCACCACGTTCAACACGTCCTGTAACAACTGTTCCACGTCCTGTAATTGTGAATACGTCTTCAATTGACATTAAGAATGGTTTATCAGTATCTCTTTGTGGAGTTGGAATCCATTCATCAACTGCATCCATTAATTCAACAATTTTTGCTTCATAAGCAGGATCTCCTTCAAGTGCTTTTAAAGCTGATCCACGAATTATTGGAGTATTGTCTCCATCGAA
>CACZSX010000054.1 GCA_902783915.1 uncultured Erysipelotrichaceae bacterium
ACACTTTCAAGTGCTTGTCAAACATATATTAACACACTTGATTTTCTTAGTCAACTATTTATCTAATATTTTCCTCAACTTTAAACGGATTCTCTGAAGTGCTGTATCTACTGATTTATAACTCTTATCTAAAAGTGATGCTATTTCCTTATATTCAAGTCCCATTACTTTTAAATCAAATACATTCTTTTCAAAATGGCTTAATTCTTTATATAAACTATTGTATATATACTCCATTTTTTCATCATCTTCTACTTTTATACTAGGATCAATACTATCACCTAGTATAAAATCAAGGAGAGTACTACCTTCTTCATCAATAGAAGCATCCAGTGAATATGAATCATTTAATAATGAATGTTTTTTTCTTCTGGCAGTAGCAAGAACAGATAATATTTGTCTTTCAATACACATATTAGCAAAAGATGCAAATTTAGTATCTTTATTATCTTTATAAGAATTAATAGCTTCTGCAAGACCTAACATTCCCTCCTGAAATAAGTCATTATATTCAAGTCCTACTTTCTTACCTAATAATTTATATTTTTTTGCTTTCATATCTATTACTTGCTTATATTTGTTATATAATACGTTCTCTGCTTCTTCATTTGAATCATTTATTAAGTACAATAATTCATAGTCATTGTAATCTTTATACATATTATCAATTCCTTTTTTCAATTATTTCATATATTAATATACCTGCTGCCACAGAAGCATTAAGACTATTAATTTTTCCATTCATAGGAATATTTACAACATAATCGCATTTTTCTCTAACCAATCTACTTATTCCAAAACCTTCACTGCCTATTATTAATGCTACTGGAATATTATAATCAATACTATTATATGGGACACTATCTGTCATATCTGTTCCTACTATCCACAACCCTTTTTCTTTTAAATAATCAATTGTTCTATTTAGATTAGTAACCATAGATATTTTGATATTATTAAGAGCTCCTGCGCTTGTCTTCATAACAGTAGAATTAACAGATACACTTCTATCTTTAGGTATTATAATTCCGTCTACTCCTGCAGCTTCACAAGTTCTTATAATTGCCCCAAAATTATGTGGATCTTCTAAATGATCTAATATAACTATAAATGGATTTTCATTATCTAGCAATTCATCTATTTCACAATATTCATAATCAGGTATATCCAATATTATACCTTGACTATTTTCTTTTTCAAATCTCAAAAAATCTTTTTTTGTAAGATAATTTATACAAATATTGTTTTTTTGTAACATAGAAATAATATTTTTGTCATTAAAATCTTCCAAAATATACGCTTTTGTAATTTTTTTATTATTTAATAAAGTTTCTTTAGCAACATTTTTACCATATACTAACATACTATTCCCCCATAATATAATTAACTATTTCATCTATCTTTTTTTTATTATTAATTAAATATAAATATCCAATTAATGCTTCAAAACCAGTAGCAACTTTATAAGTTATAATATCTGTATTTGAAGGATGTGAATTCACTTTGCTATTTCTAGCTCTTTTATAAATATCTAATTCTTCTTCACTTAAAGTATTCAAAAGTTCTTCCATATATTTAGCTTGTCCCTTAGCACTTACATATTTTGTACATTCTTTTTGTAAATCATTAACTTTATTTATTTTTTTCTCTATAAGTTTCTTTCTTATTTCAAGTTCATATACAGCATCACCTATATATGCTAGTACAAGTGGATTTATTAAATTTATATTCATATAACCTCCATAAAAAAAGAAAGAATATTTATTTTATTCTTATATTTAATTCTCCATCTTTAGAATATAAATATTGCTCTCTTGCAAATCTTGCTACATAATCAGGATCTTGTAATTTTTCGGTTTCTACTTTCAAATAAGCTTCTTCTTCTTCCAATTTTTTTAATTCTGCATTATAAAATATTTTCTCGTTTCTTTTTACTAGTATTTGTTTCCAAACCGAAAATAGATTCACTAATATAAGTGAAATTAAAGTGATTGTTACTACCGAAATTAATAAAACTCTTCTTTTAGATTTCTTAGTTAATCTTCGTGACATACACTCTTCTCCTGTATGCGAATTATAACACTGGAAATGTAAAAAATCAACGATTTTTAGGCTTTAAATACTTACTTGTCAGTTTATTAACACTTAAAAATCCAAGTATTATAGATAGTATAAAATAAAAATGTAATACTCCATTATTTAAATATCTAAGTATTATAAAATATAATAATACATTGTCTATAACAAACATTAAATTAAATACAATTTTTTTAATACCTTTTGAAAGATAAATAAATTTATAATTTATATTTAATAAAAAAGAAAAAAAACAACCATATATAAAAGAAAATATAATTGATTTAATTTGTATATTTAATGGTATCATTTAAATAATTTAGTTAAAAAACTTTCATCATTGTTTTTCTTTTTTATATTTTCTAAATAAGTTAAACTATTTACTTTACCTTTAATTACTACTTTCCCCTCAATAGTATCGAGTTTAATCATTTCAAGTGATTCTCCTTTGATATTCATGTAACCCATAACTGTTTCTAATAAAAATTCTTCTTTATCAAAACTTTCTATTTTGTTTACTCCTGATATGTTTATAGTACTTCTATCAAGTATACTTAAATTATGACTACTACTATTATTCATATAATCACCCATTAAAGTATATGCAACATAATAAAAAAAATACTGATTATTCTTCAGTATCTTCTTCTGTATTTTCGTATTCTGTAAAAATTGCATCTTCAAACATCTTACGAGTTTCAGCATTTAGAGGATGTGCAACATCTTCATTCTCGTTGTTTTTATTTTTACGACTTGGCATAGCAAGTTTTAATCTATCTTCTGATTCATATATTCTGATTCCCTTGATTTTAAAGCAATCATCTAAAACAACAGTAGCTATTCCTTTCATTCGATCATTTTTGCCAGACACTTTGTGTACTGATACAGATGTTATTTTCAAGTAAATCAACTCCTTCTATAATAATTTTAACTTTTTATTATTAAAAAGTCAACAATATTTACATATATTCAACCTCAATATTTCCAGTTAAAATATCAGAATAATTAAAACTTCTTTTTATACTATCATCACATCTAACAATAAAAATTCTTTCATACATTTCAACAATATTTCCACTTACATATTCTGACTTATTTCTAATATTATTAATTTTAATTTTTAACTTTTTTAAACTATTTATATATAATTCTTTTTTTATTTGATTTATCATAATTAAGTATATTAAAAAAAAGAAAAATAATTCCTTTTTAAGATAATCTATTAGATATTTTAACAAACATCTCAAGCGGCAACGATTCTGCTCTTACATCATCATTATAATTATTTTCCTTTAATACTTCGCTTATTATATTAAAGTTATAATTCTTTAAATTATTTTTTAATGTCTTTCTTTTTTGAGTAAATGAATCTCTAATTAATTTAAAAAATAACTCTTCATTTATTACATTTAATTTTTCTTCTTTTTTATTTAAGCATATTACTATACTATCTACATTTGGCTTGGGAATAAATACATTTTTACTAACTACAAATAATTTGTTTACATTAAAGTAATAATTTATAAATACTGTTAATGAATTATATTCTTTAGTATTAGGTTTTGCGGAAAATCTATCTCCTACTTCTTTTTGAACCATAACTACTATTTTATCAACATTTAAATTATCAGTAATAATTTTATTTATTATTGGAGTAGTTATATAGTACGGTAAATTAGCTATAACATATAATTTTTTATAATTGTATTTTTTTATATCTTCTTTTATATCTCTTTTTAAAAAGTCATCAAATATTATATTTGCATTTATAGTATTCAGAATTGGTTTTAGTGTTTCATCTATTTCATAACCTATCACCATATCTGTATATTCTATTATTTTTTTAGTAAGCGCTCCCGCACCACAACCTATTTCAATTACCAATGTATCCCTGTCTACATCTGCACTTTTTACAATATTATTTAATATATTGTCATCTGTCAAAAAATTTTGACCAAATTTCTTTTTAAATTTAAAATCATAATTAGTTATAAATTCTTTCTGATTCATAAATTCACCTTTAAAAAAACTCCAAAAAGGAGTTATCTTCCATAACGTAGTATTTCCATTGTTACATTTCTTCTTCTACCAAATATATATACGTCATCAGAATGTTCTGTTTCAAACATTAAATCTATTAGAATCTCTCCTCTACTCCAAGCTTGTCTCATAGCAGATCCTGTATCTAATACTATGCCTAATATATAACCATCTATATTAGCCCCACTCATTCTCATAACTGTCCCTATTGGAAATTTTGTATTTGCTGCTGCCAATATTCTTAATTCTCCAAATTCATCATCTACATATGTTGTAGTAATTGTTTTATATACACCATTTACTTTTTCTGCAACCTTATATCCAGATGAAGTAATACCAATACATCCAACACAATCAGGTCCATATGCCGTTACTGTCCCAACAAATGTATCTATAATTGGATATTCACCTACTAAAGACACCTCATTAACCAAAGTATCTCTATAAGGTACTAAACTATATATCGAATTAACATTAATTACTGAACTAGAACTTTCAAAATTTGGAGTGATAAAAACACTTGATAAAGCGCAAATCATAACAACTACTAAAGATATACATTTTAACATATTTGCTGTTATGTTTTTCATTTTATCACCTCTTCAAGTTAAATGTTAACATAATTTACTATCCAAGTCAAATATGCTATTTGCGTTATCATTAGTTATTTTTATTACATCATCACAACTAATATTTTTTAAATTAGATATATATTGGACTATATACTTTAAATTTAATGGGGTGTTCTTTTTACCCCTTACTGGTTCAGGCGATAAATATGGTGAATCTGTTTCTAATACAATATTTGAAATGTCAATCTTAGATATTATATCTTTAAGATTACAATTTTTAAATGTAATTACCCCACCTATACCAAGTTTAAAACCCAAATCAATAAATTTATTTGCCATTTCTAAACTACCAGAAAAAGCATGCAATACACCCTTTACTTTATATTTTTTTAATATTTCATATGTATCCATTATCGCATCTCTAGAGTGAATAATAACTGGTTTATTATATTTTTCTGCCAATAAAAGTTGATTTTCAAACAACTCTTTTTGTTTTTGAATATTTTCTTTACCATAATGATAATCTAATCCTATTTCTCCTATTGCTACTACATTTGATATATTGCTTTCAATATATTCTATGTAATTACTTTCTATTTTTTCTACTTCTGATGGATGAAACCCAATAGCAGCATATATATTACTATATTTACTTGATAAACTTAATACCTCATTATTTGATTCTTTATCTACTCCATTATTAATGCATATTATATCATTTTTTTTAATGTCAACTATCAATTCTTCTAAATTATCATAATCTATAGCTGATAGATGACAGTGTGTATCAATCATAATATCACCTCATAATAAAATTATACCACAAAGGTATAATTTTATATTTTTTTAACTTTTAATATAAATACAACAAAATAACCAATTACTACTAACAAATAAATCAAATCTATATAAGAAAAGTTGAATATTAGACATCCTATACAACAATACATAATTAAGCAAAATCCAATACATGTTCTTTTTATAGATTTATCTACATATTTTTTCATAGAATCTCCTTTGCTAATATTTACCGCTATTTTATAATAACACATAAATATTATCATATAACTCTTAAAAATATGTATTTTATTGTCAGTTTACACTAAATTGTTAAATTCTGCTAAAATAGATTGAATTGGAGTATATAAAATTTTAATACCTTCACTAAGTTCTATATGAAGAATATTAGTAAGCCAATCTAATAATATTGGCCCTAAAAAATACCACGCAACTAATACTCCTGCCAATCTTAAAATCCAAATATCTAATTGAGCAAATCTAAATAATGCATTAACCAAAACTATTATTAAAGTTATGCATAGTGATGCTAGCAAAATAGGAAACACGACACTTTTTAAAAACATAAAATATCCTCCTTCTATCTAAATAGAGTATAGCACAAATAATTACTTTTTAATATCTATTCTTGCAAATAATGGAGTTGGTTGATTTAATTTATATTTATTTGACACATTATATTTTAAATCATTAAGACTTGTATTTAATTGCTCAAGGATTTTTTTACTTGTATCAGGCATAAATGGTTCAAGTAAGACACCACATACTCTAATGGCTTCTAATAAATTAAATATTACTGTTTCTAATCTATCCTTCTTAGATTCATCTTTTGCTAATATCCATGGTGTTGTTTCATCAATATACTTATTACTTGCTCTTAATAAATCAAATATTTTAGTAATAGCATCTGCAACATGATATGAATCCATATCTTCCGTTACTAATATATCTAATTTATTTATTGAATCAATGTAATTATTATCTATATCTTCATATATTTTTTTGTTTAAAACCGTTCCATTAAAATATTTATTACCCATTGAAATAGTTCTTTGAACTAAATTACCAAGTACATTAGCAAGTTCAGAATTTATTTTTTCAACAACTAAATCATATGTAATATTACCATCCGCTGCGAAAGGTATTTCATGTAATACATAAAATCTAACTGCATCTACTCCAAATTCTTCTACTAATTCATCTGCATATATTACATTACCTCTTGATTTACTCATCTTATCATTATTCATTAGCAACCATGGATGTCCAAATACTTTCTTTGGTAGTGGTATATCTAATGACCATAAGAAGCATGGCCAGTAAATTGTATGAAATCTTATAATATCTTTACCAATTAAGTGTAAATCTGCTGGCCAATACTTTTTGAATTCATCAGTAACATTATCTACATCATATCCAATATTAGTAATATAATTTGTTAAAGCATCTAACCAAACATATACAACATGTTTTGGATCAAAATCTACTGGTATTCCCCATTTAAATGATGTTCTTGAAACGCATAAATCTTGAACCCCCGGTTTTATAAAATTATTAATCATCTCATTTCTTCTTGATTCTGGTTCAATAAATCCTGGTGTATTAAATAATTCTTCTAATTTGTTTTGATATTTACTTAATTTAAAGAAATATGCTTCTTCTTTTTGTTCTTTAACTTCCCTTCCGCAATCAGGGCATTTACCATCTACTAATTGAGATTCTGTCCAGAATGATTCACAGGGAGTACAATATAATCCTTTATATTCGCCTTTATATATATCTCCTTTTTCATACATCTTTTTAAATATATGCTGTACAACTTCTTCGTGATGTTTATCAGTAGTTCTGACAAATCTATCATAACTTGTATTCATTAAGTCCCAAATATCTTTAATTTGAGCTGCAACCTTATCAACATATTCTTGAGGCCCTATTCCTGCTTCTCTTGCCTTTTCTTCGATTTTTATTCCATGTTCATCTGTACCAGTCTGAAAATAAACATCATAACCTTTAAATCTTTTAAATCTAGCAATTGCATCTGCCAATACTATTTCATATGTATTACCTATATGTGGCTTAGAAGATGTATATGCAATTGCTGTTGAAATATAATATTTTTCCATAATCTTACCTCCTATCAGTTGATCCAAATCCACCAGTTCTTTTACCAGTAGCATTATCATCATCTGTAATTAAAAACTTTTGAAATACAACCTGTCCTATTATATCACCTTTTTTTATTTCTAATGGTTCCGTTCCTATATTATAATATGCGAACATAAACTCTCCATCATTATCAGGATTACCATAATAATCCGCATCTATTATTCCTATACCATTAGCAAGCACTAATTTCTTTTTACCAGGATGAGATGATCTATTAGCAAGCATATACCATTCATCATCTTGGCAATAAGCTTTAAGCCCTGTATGTACTAATGTGGGCTTACAACCATTTTCAAATACAGGAATAACTATATCTTCTGCAGCTTCAACATCATAACCTGCTGATCTAGCAGTTTTCCTAACAGGAATATTTATATTTTTGTCTTCCCAACCTTTTGCAACTTCAAATCCTCTTTTTCTCATATATCCTCCTTTAAATAAAAAAATCTATAACCTAAGGGTCCATAAGGACGGTTCCACCTTAGTTCATAGATTCTATGCACTTATCTCTTAACGCGAGTAACGATTATGCTCCAAAACCATATTCAGCAAGTTTTGTATATCTAATTTCACCATAATAGACTCTCTTTGATACTCTGCTTGCTTACTCATTTCTTCAACGCAATTCATAAAACAAGCAAATTATAACACATTATTTATATTTTATTCAAGATGCTTTCCTAAAAACTTTGCTATAAAATTAGATGTTTTTTTCACTAAATCAGTAATTTTACTATCAGATAATATAATTACTGACCCAACTGCATCTCCTGATACTACTACATAAGAAATATTAAATTCACTTTCTTCATGAATACCATTTACTATCTCTATATCATGTGTTTCTTCAATATTTCTATTCTTTATGCTATCAGATATAAAATTACTTATTTCTTTATTTAAATACTTTTTCTTTAGTGGTCCTGAAGCTGCTATTACTTTATTTAAATCCGTTATTAAAATATCTTTATTAATTACATCATAAAATGAATCACTACAATTTTGAGCAATATCATGTAAATCCCTCATATCAGAATACTTTTTTAATATAACCGCATCATCATCAATAAATATTTCCAAAGACTCACCATCTTTTATTTTAAGATTTCGTCTTATTTCCTTTGGAATAACTATTCTGCCTAATTCATCTATTCTTCTTAATACACCCGTCGATTTCACAACATTACCTCACTTTCTTTTCCTTTTTATTATGTGAGTGTAATTTTAAAATATACCAATTTACTACTAATTAACTATTTAATTACGTGAGTAAGTATATAATATGCATTTTTTTAAATCAATAGGTTTAAGATAATTGGAAAAAATTACCAATTTATTCCAAAATATATAATAAATCAATTATATAATATATCCAATGCTTTTCTAAATTGTGTAATTGTAATGTTATAACTAATCGCTTATTAATATAAGAAAATTTGAAATTTTTAGATATCTTATAAGTCTTAACAAATAATTCCTCAATCTTTAATTTATTTGTATATTCACTATTAAATGATAAGTCAATTGCTTTATCAGTTTGTTTAACAATTTCTATACCCTTATCCTTTTTCATACTTTCAAATAATTCTTCATACATATACACAAGCATTTTTTCACTAATTTTACCAAATCTATCTTCTATTTCATTCTTAGCAATTTCTAAAGTTTCAATACTATTTATAGTATTAATAATCTTATGTATTTCAATCTTTAATTTATCATCATTTACATAAGTATCTTCAATATGTGTTTCTACATCGAGTGATATAGGTTCATCAATTTCTTCTTTTTCTTCTTCTATAATACCACTTGTAAGTTTTTTTACTTCTTCATCAAGCATTTTAAGATATAATTCTATACCAATTGTATCAATAAATCCAGATTGTTCTTCTCCCAATACATTACCCGCACCTCTGATAGATAAATCTCTCATTGCTATAGAAAAACCACTACCCAATTCTGCAAATTCTTTTATTGCAGATAATCTTTTTGTAGCAACTTCACTTAATACTTTTTGTTTACCATACATTAAATATGCATATGCTACTCTATTAGTTCTACCAACTCTACCTCTTATTTGATATAGTTGACTTAATCCAAATCTATCAGCATCTAATATTATTAATGTATTTACATTTGGAATATCTATACCAGTTTCAATTATAGTTGTGCAAAGTAAAATATCAAACTCTCTATTTATAAATTTAATCATTACATCTTCTATTTCATTTTTATTCATTTTACCATGAGCATATCCTATTTTGATATTTGGTACTAAATTTGATATTTCATTAATTCTTTCTTCAAAAGATTCAATTTTATTACATAAAATATAAACTTGCCCATTTCTTGATAATTCTTTATATATTGCATCTTTAATAATATATTTATTTTCTTCAAGTACATAAGTTTGAACAGGATATCTATTATTAGGTGGAGTTTCAATAAGAGTTAAACTTCTTACTCCTAACATTGACATTTGCAGTGTTCTAGGTATAGGAGTTGCTGATAGTGTAAGAACATCTATATTTGCTTTATATTTTTTCAATTTTTCTTTATGAGTGACCCCAAACCTTTGCTCTTCATCTACTATTAAAAGTCCTAAATCTTTAAATGATACATCATCACTCAATATTCTATGTGTACCAAATAATATGTCTATTTTTCCTTCTTTTAATTTTTTAATAATATCATCTTGATCCTTTTTTGTTGTAAACCTATTTAATAATGCAATATTTACAGGAAAACCACTAAATCTTTGCAATGCCGAATTGTATTGTTGATTAGATAATATTGTCGTTGGACATAAATATGCAACTTGTTTATTAGCACATATTGCCTTAAAAATAATTCTAAATGCCACTTCTGTTTTACCATATCCAACATCTCCGCAAAGTAACATATCCATAGGAGAAGACGCTTCCATTTCTCGTTTTATTGTATTTGTTGCTTTAATTTGGTCTATAGTTTCTTCATATTGAAATTCACTTTCAAAAACAGTTTGTTCTTCAGTATCACGAGGAAATGCATATCCACTCTTTGCTTTTCTTTCTGCGGCAATTCTAAGTAACTCTCCTGCGACATTCTTCATCCTGTCTCTAATTCTTAATTTAGTTTTTTGCCATTCAGTACCACCTAATTTATTGATATTAGGAATAATACCATCATTTGAAGAATACTTAGTAATTAATTCTATTTTTTCTACAGGAATATATAATTTGCCATCATCTCTATATTTAATTTGCAAATAATCTTTTATAATACTACCTTTTTTTAGTGCAACTATTCCTTGATATATTCCAATACCATGAACATTATGTACAACATAATCTCCTACATTAAGTGAATCTAATTTAGATATTTTTGTACCATATTTAAATTTGCTTTTATATAAAGACTTACTTAAAACACTTTTAAATAAATTGGAAGCTCCTATTACTACAAAATTATCATACATATATCCTTTTGTAATAGGTTGTATTACTATATTTAATGTATTAGAACGTATATTATTAATTGATGTTTTAAAATAACTTATATTTAATGCTTTAACAAAATTTTTAAATTGTGTTTCATTATCTAAACAAATAATTACAGTCTTTTTACTATTAATATAATCAGTAAGATCACTATTGATTAATTCAACATTATCATTATAATTACTTACTTCATAACTTATATATTTATGCGTGTCTGTAATACTTACATTTGGCAAAATATCATCTACACTCGATATATATATTTCGCATTTTTCACTGAATTCCCCTAAATCATGCATATATTTTTGATTAATATTTAAAGAAATATTATAATTCATTATTTCTTCCTGCAATAGTAAATAAGAATTAAATATATTTGTATAATCCTTATATATAAGTATTGGATTATTTAAATAATCAATCAAACTTGCTACTTTACCATATTTAGTTATATTTTTTTGTTTTCTTTCTTTATCATCTAAATCAACATCTACTAAAAATTCACTAAAAGGGGTAATTATTATATTATCTATTTTTTTAATTGATAGTTGAGTATTTACATCAAAATATCTAATAGATTCAATTGTATCACCAAAGAATTCTATTCTTATTGCATTATCTTCATTTATTGAAAATATATCAATTACGAATCCTCTATTAGATATTTCACCAGTTTTACTAACTAAAGTTTCGGTCTTATATCCATTTCTACACAAACATCTATATAATTCATCCTTATCTATATCTTGATTAACAGACAATTTTACTATACTACTTAGATATTTTTCTTTAGTAGGAAGATATCTTAAAAAACCCATTAAATTAGTAATAATAATATTTTTATTTTTTGAATTAATAATTGTATTTAAAGTTTCTAATCTAGTTACTTCAAATTCTGGACTGGTGATAGATGATTCACTTGTAATAAAACTATCCATAGGAAATAAATATACATTTGAATTATATTTTATAATAGAATTATATAATTTATTTGCCTCATAAATAGTATTAGTAACAACTAATATATTAGAATCATTTCCCTTATAAATATTATTTATGTATACACTTTCTAATTCTTCTGATAGACCAACTACATTAGTTCTACCATCCTTAATTTTTTTAAAATTCATATTATCACCCCAAAGCGAAAAAGAGCACTTTTTAAATGCCCCCTATTGTTTTCTATTATATTTTGTCATTAAATCAGTAAAAGATAATTTCATATAATCAGATATTATATCCAT
>CACZSX010000055.1 GCA_902783915.1 uncultured Erysipelotrichaceae bacterium
CAAATGCTTCATAACTATCATCATCATTAACTGAATAATTAAGTACTTCAACTCTATCAAGTCCAACCACTACTAGTCTAACAATACCATTTGGAAGTTCCAATTTAGTTTTTATTTTACCAAGAACACCTATTTTAGATAACTTTCTAACATTAGGCTTTTCTTCTAAAGTATCATTTAAATTAATAAACAATATATGACTATCATAATTTCTAACACTATTATTAATAATATTTTTTTCTAAGTCAGTAGACAATTCAATTCTAAGTTCATTATATGGAAGTAATACAACAGTTTTTAAAAAGATTATTGGTAAATTACTTTGAACCATCATCATCACCTACTTACTCAAAAAATAACTATCATCACTTAATACTTATTATTTAATGATAGTCACTTCCTCTTCATGTCTTCTTATTTTAATCAAATTAGTTTTTTTATCAATAGATTTTACACATTTTTTACATAGTTTTTTTTATCAACTAAAATAGGTAAAAAATAACATTATTTTTATATTGACAAGCATTTATTTATTCACTATAATAAGTCATAAATAGTATAACCTTGCTCATGTTTTTTAACACATTTCTAGTTATTTAATATAATAATTATGAAAGGTTGTGTTATTATGAATCCATATAATTTTAATAATAAAATGTATAGACCTAGGCCAAACAATAATCTTGATCGCTTTGTTGGTGGTGGGTTCTTAGCACCATTTTTATTAGGTGGTATTACTGGTGGATTACTTGCTCCAGCATTTTATCCAAGACCAATATATGGTCCTCCAGTACCAGTTTATAGACCATATCCAGTATATCCAGTACCATATACACAGAATCAATATCAAATATATTATAATTAAAAATTTTTCTAACACATTTTAAAAAAAGTATGATATAATTATTCTAGGTGAAAATATGAAAAATAGTTACATAATTGATTATATAAATGAAAATGAATTTAGAAAAAAAGAAAGAGCAATAAAAAAATATAATATGTTAGCATATAAAAAATTATTATTTGAATACTACCCCAGCTTAAGAGATGGTAATTTCTTAGGAGTATTAGTTTCTACAAACGAAAAAGAACATATTGATAAATATGAACTAACATTACCTACAGACAAAACATTTGTCAAAGTTCATGGTAATATCACACTACATTATTCTGTATACCTTGATAATAAAACAGTTATGTTAGAAACACTTACCCCTGAAGATATTTTAACAGAAGGACATCAAAAAGAACTTACTACTTATAAAGGGGTTATGGTATCAAAATCACATAAGGAGTTAGATATGTTTAAAATTAATTTACTTAACAGTATGAACAAAAATGGTTTTATTAAAATCAAAGACATTCCAATGTGGGTAATTATTACATACTTAGTTGGTATATGTACTGTATTAGGATTAGCCGTTGGTAAATTTATAATAAAGTAAAATTTCTTTACTTTATTATTTTTTTATAGTATAATACACAGTCATAAAAAGGAGGAATTATTATGGCTTATGAAGCATATTGTGCTGCTTGTACTTATATGGGAGAAAGATGCTATGGCAGCAAATATTGGTGTGAAATAAAAGGCGAAGATCGCAGTGCCGCTGATCCAAAATGTTATAGTTTCTGTGAAGCATACTCAAGAAGTAATAGTGCTAGACAAAATATGTATGAAAATTCTGGAGGAAGTTATGGATCAGGTTGCTATCTAACTACTATTATGTGTAAATTATTAAATTATCCAGATAATAATTATTACTTAAATACTTTAAGAAAATTTAGAGATGACATTATGAAAACAAATCCTAAATATATACCTCTCCTACTAACTTATGATTATGTTGGTCCAATGATATCTTATGGATTAGCTCATGATAAAAATGGCAAAGAAATAGCAGAAGTATTCTTTAGTAATTACATTATTAAATCAGTAACAGCTATTGAAGAAGAAAAATATAATGATGCAATTAATATATATAAAGCAATGACTGAAGAATTAGCTAATAAATATAATATAAACATGTCTATTATCTACCCAGATACTAAAAACATCGATTATAAATATTTAGGACATGC
>CACZSX010000056.1 GCA_902783915.1 uncultured Erysipelotrichaceae bacterium
GAAGAATTAAAATTAATGTTAAGAATTATTAAACCAGAATATTTTATGCCTATGCATGGTGAATATAGAATGTTAAAAGCACATGCTAATTTAGCAATAGATTGTGGTATGCCTAAAGAAAATATATTTATTATGGATAATGGTGATATATTAAATATTAATTCTAAAGGAGCATATAAAAAAGGTACTGTTACTGCAGGAGATGTATACGTAGATGGTAATAGAATTGGTGATATCGGCGGTATAGTTATAAGAGATAGAATATTAATGGCTAATGATGGTATAGTTGTATTAATTGCAAATATAAATCATGATACTAAAGAATTAGTAGGAAATGTAAATATTACTACAAGAGGATTTATATTAGTTAATGAAAATGAAGAATTAATAAATAAAATATCTAATTGTGCTAGTGAAAGTATAAGAAAAAATATTGTTAATACTAAAAATAATTATAATGATTTAAAGACATTACTAATACAAGATGTAAGCCCATTTATAATTAGTGAAACAGGAAGAAAACCATTAATACTTCCTGTATTCCTAGAAATAAAAAAGGATCAAAATTGATCCTTTTTATTTATTCTCAGTTAAACTACCATCATAGTTAACAGTATAATTATACTCTTTATCATCTTGAGTAATTATATGATATGAACCACCTCATGTTTTAAAATCTAAAATATATAAATGGATTATACATTGAAGAAACAAGCAATGCAATCGAGAATATAAATATTAATAACAATACTAGTTTTTTAACAGCATAATATGTTAATGACTTTTTATATTTGATTTCTAACTTTGGATATATGTCCATACTAAACAATATTGCAAATATAAAATATGGGATAGTCGGAATTATATCTGGGGTTGAATTTATTAATTCCTTAAATCCAATTCCATTAAAATTAGTAAATAATGATTTTATTATTAGTGTAAAATCATTTAGACTATTTGCTCTGAATAACGTCCATCCTATACTTATTATAATAAGTGTTATTATATGCCTAAGAACGCTAGGAATTTTCTCGATCTTATCTTTCAATAATATTTTTTCTATAACTAAAAATACAAAATAATATAATCCCCAAAATATAAATGTCCATGAGGCACCATGCCAAAATCCAGTTAACAACCATACAATAAGCATATTTAATATCCATCTGTATTTTTTTACTCTATTACCACCTAATGGGATGTAAATATATTCCCTAAAGAATGTAGTCAAACTTATATGCCATCTCTTCCAAAAATCTGTAATACTTTGGGCTACATATGGATAATTAAAGTTCTCCAAAAATTCAAATCCGAATATTTTACCTAGTCCAATTGCCATGTCTGAGTATCCAGAAAAATCAAAATATATTTGAAATGTATAAGCGACTATTCCAACTAACAATACAATTGTAGAATATTCACTTAACATTTTGCTATCAAAAACAGTATCAGCAATAAAAGCCATATTATTTGCGATAATAACTTTCTTTCCCAAACCAACAATAAATCTTTCAACCCCTGCAACTACTTTATCAAAAGCTTCTTTTCTATTATTTAATTGATCTTCTATTGTTTCATACCTAACTATTGGACCAGCAATCAATTGTGGAAAGAAAGAAATATAGAGTGCTAAATTAAGCAAATTCTTTTGTACTTTTATTTTTTTTCTATATAAATCAATTATATAAGATAAAATTTGGAATGTATAAAAACTAATACCTATAGGCAATGTAATTTCACGAATAGTTATCTTCGCAGAAAACAACAAATTTATATTTTCAACGAAAAAATTAGTATACTTAAAATATAATAGACCGCTTATAATGAGTATTATTGAAACGATAAATATGATTTT
Source organism: uncultured Erysipelotrichaceae bacterium (assembly GCA_902783915.1). Taxonomy (GTDB): domain Bacteria; phylum Bacillota_I; class Bacilli_A; order RF39; family UBA660; genus CAG-1193. Next base: position 1,856 of record CACZSX010000056.1, read on the forward strand.
CTTTATTTTGTACTTATTTTTATTATCAAAATATTCTATTAATAATCCGGATGTCCAACTTACGAATACTGTTGCAAGCATTAATACTACATATTTTGGTTCACCCCAAGAATAAAATACTAATGAAAATATTAATAAAATAATATTTTTTATTTTTGGTTTACTTATGAAATAGAATAAACAGCAAAGTGTCATGAATAAAAATATAAATGTTAAACTACTAAATAGCATAATTAATCTACTCCTTCTATAAAAAATTCACCATAACCATAAAACGTAACACTACCAATGAATAAAACTTTATTGATATCTTTTTCTTCGCAAAATTCTTCAATATTAAAAACTTGTCCAATTTGTTCTTCGTAATGCCTTAGATCTATAATATATGTCTTATTAAAATGACTGGCTAATAATTCGCCTATAGCATTGTCAAATGAGTCCCCTATAATAAGAAGATTTTCTTTTTCAATATTATCATAGTCATATTCTAGCAAACCTTTATCAGGACCATACCACGAAGCATATGAAATTTCTTTTTCCGGTTTTTTTAGCAATACTCCGTATTGGCCATATCTTTCAGATTCTTTACCATTTACATATGTTGTGTGCTCTGGAAATTTGTATACATATGTACAAAATTTTTCTTTCATGTATGCTGTTGCGCCTACAGTTCTAGACTTTGAACCATTTACTATACTATTTAGACACACCTCTTTATCTGGTATTATATATTTTTCTCTATCGCCGTATAACATACGAATAATTTCTTCATATCCTTTTTGCACACCTCTATAATTCCAATGGTGGTCTGTTCTATAATAATAATTCTTGTATTCATCAAAGTTATTAATTTCCAACTTTGATGTTTTTATTCCGCTGTTTAATCTAGAAATCAATTTGTTATAATTATTAGTTTTTTCATTTGTATCAAGATTTATATCCAAGTCTCTCTCTATATAGTAAACATACATAGGTATATTCTTTAATTTTTTATTTACACTATTTATATTTTCAGCCTTTTTATCAAATACTTCATCACTAATTGTGTTTTGTCTATATACCAAGCAATCATTAACCATATATAAACCACTCCCCATATTACAATATGAGCCCCCACCAAACAATTTATAATATGTAATCTTTTCAATTATATATGAATTTTTAACTCTTTGCTTCATACTATTTGCAAATAATATTTGATCGGCATAGGCTTTTTCATAATTATCTTGATATGTCCCCTTGAGAAATGATTCCACACTAAAAACCGGCAATTTATTTGCTTTTCTGTTTTCCTGAGTTATGATACTGTGAGGTCGTACAATTGGCTTTATATACCCAATTGCAGCCAATAAAACTATGAAAGTTATAAAAATTTTATCAATTGTTTTTTTGCTCATTGCTACCTCCAAGTAATAATAAAATGCACTATTATTTTATCATAAATTTGCATATTATTTCAATAAAATTCAAGTACAGAATATAATTAAAAAAGAAGATTATTCATCTTCTTTTTTTGATTTCTTTTCTTTCTTATCTTCTTTACTTGATAATACTTCTTTTCTAGATAGATTTAATTTACCACGTTTATCATAACCAATTGCTTTAACTACTATTTCATCTCCAACACTTACTACATCACTAGTTTTTTCAACTCTTTTTGTATCTAAGTGGGAAATATGTACAAGACCTTCACATCCAGGCCATAATTCA
>CACZSX010000057.1 GCA_902783915.1 uncultured Erysipelotrichaceae bacterium
GGCACATGGTGGAGGATATAGGACTCGGACCTATGACCCCCTGCTTGTAAGGCAGGTGCTCTAACCAACTGAGCTAATCCTCCAAAATCTCAATTGACGTATACTAATATATCATTTTATTTATAAAATTGTCAATACTATAATTTCATTTCGTTAAGTTTTTTTAATACCCAATCATCTAAGTTATCTTTCAATATCTCAAAACCACTTCCAGTTTCTTTAATCTTAGATTTATTAGATTTCTTACTTATTCTATAATCTATATCTTTAATTGATAATTTAACATGATTTGTTTTCTCATCAACTTCAATAACTTTTACATATATTGTTTCTCCTACTTCACCAAAATATGAAGGATCTCTAACAAAATCATTTGATATTTCAGATATATGTATAAGACCACTATAGAAATTATCTAAACTAACAAAAATACCATATTTTTCAACCCCCGTTATATTCCCTTTTACTATCTTTCCTACTTTATATTGACCCATAAAGGACACCTCAATGTAATTATATCATTAATTGCTTATTTTGTCCAAATTGATTTACTTATTTTATAAATAAGTGTATAATTTTTCTGGAAGTGAAGATTATGGATAAAAACAATATCGAAGAAAAAATAATAGAGATATTAAATAAAATTAAACCATTTTTAAATAATGATGGCGGAGATGTAGAATTTGTAAAATTTGAAGATGGTATAGTATATGTAAAATTACTTGGTGCATGTGCTGATTGTGCACTTGCAGATAATACTATCAAAGATATGGTTGAGTATACTTTAACATTTGAAATACCTGAAGTTAAAGAAGTTATTAATGTAGTTTAACTTCTATCCAACCAATGGTTTGAATATTAAACCTTTTTATTAATAAACCAATAAAATTCTCTAATGAAGAGGATTTTTTTATTATACATTCTATCTTATTTTCGTTTACATTATTGTACACTATATCTTCAAACATATCAAAAAAATATGATGGGAATAACAATCTAGATATAAATAATGATGAATTTAATTTATCAAAATAATATTTATTAAATAATTTATTTATAACCAATGATATATTATTTGTATTAAAAAAAACAGACTTTATGTATTCAGATAAATCCCTAACTTTATAATCAATTACCAAATTTAATGGATTATATAAATCAAATAATGTAGAATTATAATTTATTCTTTTATGGCAAACACCTATTTCTATATTCCCATTATAAGTTGGTACAATACTTTTAAAATATTGTATAGCATTCTCTCCTAATCCTATATAATAATCAATTATATTATATAGAACAGGATATTTTTTTAAAATATGTACCATTTGATATTCAAGGTAATCTATCTTTGATTCCCATAAATTTGACCAATTTACTCTATTTAAAATATTATTTTTATTAAACTTTATTTTTAATTCATTTAGCATAAAAATAATATCATCTATATTCACTATTTTAGTATCATTAATAAAAACTCTTAATAAAATATAATTTTTATTATTATGCAAAGTTAATACTTTTTTAAATTTATTGAGTATTATTTCATGCACTAAAGAACCATTATTAATCATATATTTATTTAAAGATACTAGTTCGTCTAATTCACTAATATCTCTATCATATGGCATAAAATAATATTTTTCATTTTCAAAGTAAAACATATATTTATTATCATATTCATTAATATTTAAAGGATATAAATTATAATAATAGTTAATAAAATCTATCATAATATCACCAGTATTCTAATTATATATATGATTTTATAAATAAAAAAAGAAGCATTATTTTGCTTCTTCTACAGCCCTTGTTTCTCTTACAACAGTTACTTTTACAGTACCAGGATATTGCATTTCTGCTTCTATTCTATTTTTAATATCGCGAGCCAATTTAAAACTCTTCATATCATCAATTTCTTCTGGTTTAACTATTACTCTTAATTCTCTACCAGCCTGTATTGCATACGACTTATCAATGCCATCAAAACTATTTGCTATTTCTTCTAATTGTTGTAATCTCTTAATATAGTTCTCAATAGAATCATTTCTAGCACCAGGTCTACTTGCAGATAAAGCATCTGCTATAGCAACTATAACTGATATTAATGATGTTGCTTCTGTATCACCATGATGTGATTCAATAGCATTTATTACTACTTTATCTTCATGATATTTCTTTGCTAAATCTACTCCTATTTCTACATGGCTTCCTTCTGTTTCAAAATCTATTGCTTTACCTATATCATGTAATAAACCTGCTCTTTTAGCAAGAGTAACATTCTCACCTATTTCAGCAGCTATAATACCTGATAAATGAGCCACTTCTTTTGAATGTTGTAATGCATTTTGACCATAACTAGTTCTAAAATATAATTTACCTAATACTTCTACTAATTCTGGTGCAATCTTAGATAAACCAAGTTCAAATGCTGCCTGATTACCATATTCAATAATCTTTTGATTAAATTCTTTACAAGTTTTATCATATAATTCTTCAATTCTAGCTGGATGTATCCTACCATCTTTAATTAGAGTATCAATAGTTTGTTTTGCTATTTCTCTTCTTAAAGGATCAAAACTTGATAGAACTATTGCTTCTGGAGTATCATCAATAATTAAATCTACTCCTGTAACAGCTTCTATAGTCCTTATATTTCTTCCTTCACGGCCAATTATTCTACCCTTCATATCATCATTAGGTAGACTTACAACTGAAACTGTTTTTTCATTAGTAACATCTGAAGCATACTTCTGCATTGTCATAACAAGCATATCTTTTGCTTTCCTATCAATTTCAAGCTTAGCTTCATTTTCTCTTTCTTTAATCATAGAAGTAATTTCAACTTCTAAATCTGATTCAACACGTTTCATAATCATATCACGTGCTTTTTCCTTAGAAAAGCCAGAAATACTCTCTAACATTTCCAATTCTTTTCTTTTCAATTCTTCCATTTCTTCTTCTGCTTTTTGGATTTCTTTTTGTTTTAAAACAAGAGAACTATCTCTTTCTTCTAACATTTTATCTCTATTTTGTAGGATTTCATCTCTCTTATCAAGATTTTTTTCTCTTTGCAAAAGTTTATCCTCTAAAACAGTAATTTCTTGTTTTCTTTCTTTTATTTCTCTTTCAGTCTCTAATTTTAATTTATGACTCTCTTCTTTTAATTCGAGTATAGAATCTCTTTTAACTTTTTCTGCATCCTTTTTTGCTTTTTCTATAATATCATCAGCTTTTTTTGAAGCACTATTTGATTTAGAATTATTATATACAAGTACAGATGCTGCACCTACTCCTAATCCAATTACAGAGGTTAAAATGGAAACAATAATACCTTCCATACTTCCTCCTTAACGTATCATAAATATACAATTCTATTGTAAAGTTGATTTTAAATAAAGTCAAGCAAAAATACTTTATAAAAAAAGAAACTATTATTCTGTTTCTTTCTTTTTATTATTTTTTTTTGAAATCCCATAATACTCTCTAACTTTTTCATATATTTCGTTACATAGAGCTGTATTCTCCTTAAATAATAATTTTACATTTTCTTTACCTTGACCAATTTTTTCACCATTATAAGAATACCATGCACCACTCTTATTAATTATATTAGCATCACTTGCCAAATCAACAAGTTCTCCTTCTTTACTTACTCCTTCACCATACATTATATCAACTGTTGCAGTTTTAAATGGAGGTGCCACTTTATTCTTTACAACCTTTATAACAGTTCTATTACCAACTACAGAATCACCTACTTTAATTTGTTCTGCTCTTCTTACATCTAATCTAATAGAAGAATAGAATTTTAATGCTCTTCCCCCTGGAGTAGTTTCAGGATTACCAAACATAACTCCAACTTTTTCTCTTAATTGATTAATAAATATTACTATAGTATTAGTCTTATTTATTGTACCAGATAACTTACGTAATGCTTGAGACATTAGTCTTGCTTGTAAACCAACATGAGAATCGCCCATTTCTCCTTCTATTTCAGCTTGTGGAACAAGTGCTGCTACTGAATCAATTACAACTATACTTATTGCATGACTTTTAACTAATGCGTCACATATTTCTAAAGCTTGTTCTCCTGTATCTGGTTGAGATAATAATAAATTATCAATATTTACTCCCAATTTTTTAGCATATATTGGATCTAGTGCATGCTCTGCATCTATAAATGCAGCCCTTCCACCATTCTTTTGAACTTCTGCTATTGCATGCAATGCAAAAGTTGTTTTACCACTTGACTCAGGTCCATATATTTCTATTATTCTTCCTTTTGGATATCCACCTACACCTAACGCTATATCTAGTGCTATTGAACCAGTACTAGATACATCTATTTCTACTCCTTCGTGACTTCCTAGTCTCATTATTGCACCTTTACCAAATTGCTTTTCTATATCTGCTAAAACTTGATCTAACATTTTATCCTTATCTAATTCTTTTTCTTTTGTCATGATGTCCTCCTCTATTTATCATCAATTTAATTTTACTATACTTTTTCAAAATAATCAATACTTTTTTCGAACATTTGTTTGAAATACTGCAAATGTTTGGTTACAAAAAAAGAGAAATCTTATTACAAAATACTAATTTCTCTTTTTATTCTTTTACAATTTAACTATTTTTGTGAAAATAATAATTTTTTATTTTTATAATAATATTCAATACCTGAATATATAGATAAAACAGTTGCTAATATAATTAATACATTTGCTATATCTATATTCCATATTTCAAATGGTAGATTATAGAAAAACGCTAACGTTAATCCCACCATCATACATGCTGTTTTAATTTTACCTGCTTTACCAGCTGCAATTACAATTCCTTTATTTGAAGCCATCATTCTAATTGAATCTACTATTGTATCTCTAAATATAATCACTACTGGAATAATAGGACTTATTACACCATTTACAGCAAATATTATTAATACACTATTTACTAATACTTTATCTGCTATAGCATCTATAAACTTACCAAAATCTGTTACCAAATTATTTTTTCTTGCTATATATCCATCTAAGAAGTCTGTAAATGATGCAAGTACAAATAATATTCCACCAAATATATATCTACTATCAATTTCTATAACTTCGCCTATATTTATTACCCACATTGGAAATTCAAAATTAATCTGGTGAAATGGGAACAGAAACATAATTATAATTAATATTGTAAATATTATCCTCGTTATAGTTAATTTATTAGGTAAATTCATACTTCCTCCTTACATTAAC
>CACZSX010000058.1 GCA_902783915.1 uncultured Erysipelotrichaceae bacterium
AACTTCTTCATAATGATCTGGTAACATTTGGAATGTTGCTCTACCTTGAGAATTACTTCTTAAACTTGTAGCATATCCAAACATCTCTGCAAGAGGTACAAGTGCAGTTAATCTTATTGCATTACCAACTGATTCTTGACCAGAAGGTCTACCTCTTCTTGAAGTTAAGTCTCCCATTATATTACCGAAATATTCTTCTGGTGTTACTACATCAACCTTCATTATAGGTTCAAGTAATACAGGTTTACATTTATTCTTTGCTTCTTTTAAAGCTAAGGATGCTGCAACCTTATAAGCCATTTCTGATGAGTCAACATCATGGTATGATCCATCATATAATGTAGCTTTTATATCTACCATTGGGTAACCAGCAAGTATACCACCTTGCATAGCTTCTTGCAATCCCTTATCGGTAACTGGTATATATTCTTTTGGAACTACACCACCAACGATAGCATCAACGAATTCATATCCTTTTTCAGGATTTGGTTCAAATTTAATCCATACGTGACCGTATTGTCCACGACCACCTGATTGTTTAATGTATTTACCTTCACATTCACCAGTTTGAGTGATTGTTTCCCTATATGCAACTTGTGGCTTACCAACAGTGGCTTCAACATTAAATTCTCTTTTCATTCTATCTACTAATACATCTAGGTGAAGTTCACCCATACCAGATATAATAGTTTGACCTGTTTCTTGGTCTGTCTTTTGTTGGAATGTTGGATCTTCTTCTGCTAATTTAGTAAGTGCCATTCCCATCTTTTCTTGATCAGCTTTTGATTTTGGTTCAATAGCTATACTTATAACTGGTTCTGGGAATTCCATTGGATCTAGTATAACTGGTTTCTTTTCATCACATAATGTTTCACCAGTAGTAGTATTTTTTAAACCTACTGCAGCAGCTATATCTCCTGCATATACTTCACTTATTTCGGTTCTGTTATTAGCATGCATTAATAAGATTCTTCCAACTCTTTCTTTTACATTCTTATTTGAGTTAAGAACATATGAACCACTCTTTAATGTACCAGAATATACTCTAAAGAAAGATAATCTTCCTACAAATGGATCTGTCATTATTTTAAATGCTAAAGCAGCAAATGGTTCAGAATCAGATGGATGTCTTTCAGCAGGTTCTCCATCCATAGTTTGGCATTTAAATGCTGGAATATCTGATGGAGCTGGTAAATAATCAATAACACCATCAAGTGCCAATTTAACACCCATGTTACTTAATGCACTACCGCAAAATACTGGATGGAATTTAACAGCAAGTACACCTTTTCTTATAGCTTTCTTTATTTGTTCTGGTTTAATTTCTTTACCTTCCAAATAATCTTCCATAAGTTCATCATCAAACTCAGAAACAGTTTCAATAAGTTCAGTTCTCATTGCTTCTGCTTTAGATTTTAGATCAGCAGGTATTTCTATTTCTGTGTAGTTTTCATCTTCATTACCATCGTAATGGTAAGCTTTCATAGTAACTAAGTCTATTACTCCATTAAATTCATTTTCTGCTCCAATTGGACATTCAACTGCGCAGGCATTAGCTCCTAATCTTTCATGAACACTTTCTACACTCTTAAAGAAATCTGCTCCTAATTTATCCATTTTATTTACGAATATCATTCTTGGAACTTGCATACTAGTAGCTTGTCTCCAAACATTTTCTGTTTGAGGTTCAACACCAGCATTAGCATCCAATAATGCTATTGCACCATCTAGTACTCTTAAACTTCTTGTAACTTCTATTGTGAAGTCTACGTGTCCTGGAGTATCTATTAAGTTAATTCTATTACCTTTCCAAAATGCAGTTGTTGCTGCAGATGTTATAGTAATACCACGTTCTTTTTCTTGTTCCATCCAGTCCATTTGTGATTCACCATCGTGAGTTTCGCCAATTTTATGGATTTTACCTGTATGATATAATACACGTTCTGAAAATGTAGTCTTACCAGCATCTATATGTGCCATAATACCAATATTACGTGTATTTTCTAATGAATATTCACGTGCCATAAATCCTCCTACCAACGATAATGTGCAAATGCCTTATTAGCTTCTGCCATTCTATGAGTATCTTCTCTCTTTTTAACTGCACCACCTGTATTATTTGATGCATCTATTAATTCATTAGCTAATTTCTCAGCCATTGATTTGCCGCCTCTTGCTTTAGCAGCAGTATGTAACCAACGAAGTGCAAGTGATTGTCCTCTTTCAGCGCTAACTTCCATAGGAACTTGATAGTTTGCTCCACCAACTCTTCTTGCCTTAACTTCTAATGCTGGTTTAATATTTTCTAATGCTTTTACAAATACTTCATTAGGATCACTATTTGTTTTTTCCTTAACCATTTCAAAAGCATCGTATACGATTGTTTCAGCTTTTCCTCTTTTACCATCAACCATTATTTGATTAATTAATTTAGTAACTACTTTTGAATGAAATATTGGGTCTGGTAAAACGTCTCTTTTTACAGCTCTTCTTTTACGCATTATATATTTCCTCCTCTATTATTTTTTCTTTGGTTTTTTAGCACCATATTTACTTCTACCTTGCATTCTGTTTTGAACACCAGCAGTATCTAATGTACCACGAATAATGTGATAACGAACACCGATTAAGTCTGGAACACGTCCTCCACGAATAAGTACAACACTGTGCTCTTGTAAGTTATGTCCTTCACCTGGGATATAGCATGTAACTTCCATTCCATTTGAAAGTCTAACTCTTGCATATTTTCTTAATGCTGAGTTTGGTTTCTTAGGTGTAGTAGTACCAACACGAGTACAAACTCCACGCTTTTGAGGTGAATCTTGTTTAGTTTGTTTTCTTTGAATTGTATTTAAACCAACTCCTAAAGCTGGAGCAGTTCTTTTCCTAAATTTCTTACCTCTACCACTTCTTACTAATTGATTAATTGTAGCCATTTTATAACTCCTTTCTTTGGGCACACATCCTAGTGTGTCATTTATGTTTTTAATATAAGTTAAAACCTAAGTTTTAACAAACGTTACTAATATAACACTAATATTATATGATGTCAATATATTTTGATGTAAAAAAAGAACTATTTTAAGTCCTTTATTTCATCATAAATGGATAGTCGTTTTTTGCCGTGTTTTTTTGAATAATATAAAGCTTTATCCGCATTTATAATTGATTTATCAAGTGTATCCTTAGCCTTATACTCAGAAATACCTATAGAAAGTGCCACATCAAACCCTACTTTTTTGCTAATAGTTATCATAGCAGCTTCTATTTTGCTCATTCTATCCACAACCACTTTAAATGGGCAAGATTTAAATATGATTAAAAATTCATCTCCACCATATCTACAAACAATATCATTAGTTCTTGTATTTGACTTTAAGCAATCACCAACAAATTTTAATACTTTATCACCAATATCATGACCATAAGAATCATTTATATTTTTAAAATTATCTACATCACATAATACAACCGCACTATATTCATTAACATCATCTAATTTTTTTCTATTATATAATCCTGTTAATTCATCAATTTTAGCACTATCGCTTAGATTTTGTCTTTCACCAATAAGTTTTTGTATTAATTCTTTTAATTCTTCATCTTTAATTGTTGGTAATTTTTTATTTAATTTTTTAATATACTCTTCCATAAAATCACCCAATTTATTAATGGTTTTATTATATCATATAAACAAGATAAGTCAATTTGCAATTAATGTATATTTTTATTATAATTTTATCGGTGGTGTTATGTTTAAATACACATTAGATAATAAAAGATATTATACTTTAAACTATTATAATAAAATAAAATATAAAGGGAAAGTATTTAAAGTAAGTTTAAATGCGGGTTTCGGATGTCCAAATAAAAAGAATGGTTTGGGATGCATATATTGTTATAATGGCTCTGGCGAAAATAGAGGGATGGATATAATAGAGCAATTCAATAAAGTTAAAGATATTGTTAGTAAGAAATGGCCAAATAGTAAATATATTGGTTATTTTCAAGCTGATACAAATACATATGCGCCTCTTAATATATTGAAAGATAATTATGAAAAAATATTAAAATTACAAAATGTAATTGGACTAAATATTGCTACTAGATGCGATTGCCTACCAAACGATGTACTGGATTATTTAGGAGAATTAAATAAAAAAACTAATTTAGTGATAGAACTTGGTTTACAAACAATACATGAATCTACATCTAAATTAATAAATAGGGGTCATACTTTAAGACAATTTGAAGATGCTGTAAAAGAACTTAGAAAAAGAAATATAGATATAGTAGTTCATATTATTAACGGACTTCCTTATGAAACAAAGAATATGATGATTGATACAGTAAAATACTTATCTAAATTAGATATACAAGGAATAAAAATACATATGTTATTTATAATTAAAGGTACTAAATTGGAAGAATTGTATAATAAAGAACACTTTCATATACTTACTAAAGAAGAATATGTAGATATAGTATGTGATGAATTAGAATACTTAAGAGAAGATATAGTAATTAATAGAATTACAGGAGATCCAGATAAAGAAAAAGTAATTGAACCAATATGGTTAATAAAGAAGTTTGGAGTATTAAATGAAATAGATAAAGAGATGGAAAGAAGAAATACATATCAAGGGATAAAATACAGAGCATAGTATTGATTATTATGCTTTTTTTATGTTAAAATTCTTATATGGAGGTTTTTATGGGGATATTAGATGAATTTCAAAAAGACATATGTGATTTAAATGCTTTTTCTTATGAAGACTATAAAAACTCTTCATTGGATTTAAAATTAAAAAAAATAGAACTATTAAATAGTTTTTATAGAGCTAGATATAATAATTTACCAAAATTACCTATATTTATAGATATAGATGGTGTTACTCTTGATACTATGAATTTTGCAAAAAGATTATTATACATGCAATATGGAATTGATTATGATAAAAGAGATAGAAAAAATGTTGAAGAGCAAAAAATTATTGCAAGTTTCTTCAAATCTTTAGATTGGAAAAAATTATTAGTAAATACAAGAGAAATTAATAGAAGCATAGATTTTATTAAATTAATTAATGATTCAAGTATGTATTTACCAACATTATATTCAGCTGTTAATTCTGAAAAAGAACAAGAAGAGAAAGCAAACTATTTCGCGCATAAGCTTCCTGGAATAGAAATAAAATTTATTCAAGCACATTCACCAAAAGAGTGTACTGACCCACAATCAGTGCTTATAGATGATGATAATTTTAATTTAGTTAATTGGGCAGGATATCCATTACACTTTGATTCTTGCATATCAACTTTTTTCCCAAATATAAATGACTTAGGAGAATTATATTATCTTTTCTATAGAGCTCCTGATGCTCCTGAAATATTTATTCATAAAGAAGGGTTATATTGCGGATTAATTCGTGAAAAAGATATAAAAACTAAAAAAATTACATGGAAGAAAAAATCTAATGATTAATCATTAGATTCTTTTTTCTTTTTATGTTCTTTTTTACTTAATTCTTCTTGAACTTCGTCATTAACTTCTTCAACCATATCTTCTTCAGTAGGCATTTTACCATGTACTGCAATATAGTCTATTTGTTCTTTAGTTAATGTTTCATGTTCTAATAATAATTTAGCTATAAGTTCAAGTAAATCCCTATTTTCAATTAATATCTTCTTAGCATTATCATAACATTCATTTATTATTTTTCTCATTTCAATATCAATTTCATGAGCAATTTCATTAGAGAAATTCTTAGATTTATTATAATCTCTTCCTAAGAATACTCCTCCTTCTTGCGTTTCAAATTGAATTGGTCCAAGATCACTCATACCATATTCTGTTACCATAGCTCTTGCTATCTTAGT
>CACZSX010000059.1 GCA_902783915.1 uncultured Erysipelotrichaceae bacterium
CACGTTTTGCTAATATTTCAAGTGTTTTAGAAAAGAAAAAGCAATTAGTGTTTTACTAATTGCTTTTATCTTTTTATTCGTCTATTACATCCACAATTATTATTTCCTAATGCTTGCGATAATAAATTATTTAAATCTGATATATTATCTTCTAATGTTCCAATACTATCTTGCAAACCTTCTACCGCTTCTTCTAAATTATTGTCTGCTCCTGGGCACATTGCTTCTTTGGGGCAATTAATTTTATCTTTTAAATAACATATCAATCTAAATAAATATGCAGTTATAAATGCAATTATTGCATAAATCAGTGCATTTAATACAAATTCTGGTGTAAAGGCTGTATATGCTAGAATTAAAAATACTGCAAATACAAGAATTGCAACTAATATTGGACTTCGAAGTATTCTTTGTAATACTATTGATATTAATATTACAGCTATTGGAAATATAACAAAAAACAAAATATCCATAAAATTTCTCCTTTTTCTTTTTGTATATTTTATGAAATATTTTGTTTTAGTGTGAATATATTATTCACTTATATTTTCATACAGCATATTCACTGTCTTTAGTAAATATAACGACTTTGTGGTTCCATTTGCAGGATCTCCTCCCATATTTGAATTATTTATGACAAATTCATTATCATTAATCCACTTATATATCCATCTAGTATCAGCACCATATTTAACATAATACCATTTTCCATTTGTACTTATTTTATTTCCCTCATTTCCAAGCTTTCTTTCTTCTTCAGATTCTATTTTCATATTAATTTTAATTTTGCATTTACTATTATCAAAGAAAGTTACATCAAAAATACAATTTTCTTCTTCACGAAACTCTCCATTTAGTATTATTTTATTGCCCCTTATATTTCCTGTATCCACTTCATTATTATCTATAAATACTTTTGCATTACTAACCATCTCCAAGAAACATCCATCAAGTTCTATATAAAATTTATTATTCTCAATTTTTTTTACTTTCAATACAATATTAGCACTTTCAAATAAAAAATCACTTGTTTTGTTAAATTTCTTTGATTCTTTTATTTCCACATCTTCTATAAAGTATCCAGCTTTTGCGATTCCACTTATAGGATCTCCATCGAAACTTGCATTAGAGAAAGTATAATTTCCGGATAATTCTTTATAATAATATTGCCCCTTTGCACCATAAGCATAAAATCCATTTTTTAAATTATTAGCTGTTCCATCTTCATTGGTAATTTGTGTATACCCTGCATTAACTTTATAGAAATGAATTTCATTGTTTGTCTTAATATATATATAATTTTCTTTTTCTAAATGCATATCACTTTTAATCTTTGAATTATTGATAATTGTCTCTTTATTATACTATACTAAATCATTATTATATGTATCCATAATTGCTATTTTTTCAATTTTTTCTCTATATGGTAATTCAAGTTCTAAATTCATTTTTGTTTTCTCAACGCTTATAATTTTAAAATGTATTTCTAGTTCTTTATCGTTTATTATACTTTCAACTTCTCCAGTTTTTGATACTTGGTACTCTTTCTCATTATATGTTACTGTGTAACCTTCGGAATCAAAACCAATTATTGCACTTTCTTCTACATATATTCCTGAATCTGCCAGAGCTTGTCTAAATGTTATTGGATTATGATATTTAGTCATTTGATATTCAGAAAATGCTGTCCCAATTTTTTCCTTTATTTCTTCTTCCGAATATTTATCAACTCCATGTTGTGCTTTGTCTAATATATTATTATTTATTATTAAACTAATACTTACTGTTGCTAAAATTAATAAAATTATGATTGTAATTATTAAAGCAACAGGGTTATACCGTTTTGAGTATTTTTTTGTTTTATGCAGACAATGTCGTCTGCTCCTTTATTTTTTATTCTTCTAGTGTATTCCTTTTTAATATCCCCAAGGCTTTTACTTCTTTCTATCATTTAAATACCTCGTTTTTCTATTTTTATAATTGCTTTCATTTGATTATTTATTTAGATTTTATATTTAAGACTTTTCTAATCTCTGACATTGGTCTAATTTCCAATAAAATATCTCTAGTTCGTGCCATTTTGAGAACATGCTATAATATAATAATGAATAACTTGCGTATAACGCCAACTAAGATCATTTGAATCCACATACTGCATTAAATCTGTTGAATTTTTAGTTGAATAAGCCATATATTTCATTTTTCCTTTAACATGCCATTTAAATTCACTCTGTACATAAGAAACACTAAAGTCTGAAAATTCTTGTGAATTAGCTATAGCAGTATAATGATTAAATTCTTTTTCTTCATTATCACTATAAGATATAACTTTAACACATGCTCCCATATTATTTGTACTTGTGGTATATATTTCTCCTACTATTCTGGTTTTTATCAATTCTTGAGTATTGTAGTATAAATCTATAATAGTTATATCTTCTAGCTTCACAATTATATCATAATTATTTAATCGTACTGTTACTGTATTGTCATCATTTTCAATATACTCTTCAATTTCATTATTATTTTTTTCTTCTTCTAAATACTCTATAAAGTTTTTATTGTTCCCTATATCTAATTTATAATTGGCTATTATTAATTCAACTTTTTCCTTTACTTCTTGTTCTGAATACTTATCAACTCCATGCTGTGCTTTGTCTAGTACGTTATTATTAATTACTAGACTTATGCTTACTGTTGCTAGAATTAGTAAAACAATTATTGTGATTATTAAAGCAACAAGGGTAATTCCAGATTTATTATTCATACTTTTTTGCATCCTTTCATTTGTATTTTTATTATTTATATTTTTATAATACATATATATAGTTTTTTCGTTGCAATTATTATATATTTAATACTTTTTATTGTAAATAGTTTTTATGAATTTTAGTCATGTTATTTTCCTTATTTTTACTATAATTTTATGAATATAATATTTATTTTATGTAGCGGGCGATTAATATTACCTCTACAAAAAAATAAAAGAGGTAAACCTCTTTTATCAAATAATCAATCGTTTTTAATACCAATATGCTAAATTTAAAAATAAATTTATTAGTTTTGTTTGTTCTTCTAATTCTTCTTTATTAGATATATTATATTCTTTTCCTTTAATATTTCTTGAATCTATAGTCCATAAAAAAGCTTTTAACTTTGGAAATCTTTTTATATTGCCCTTTAGATAATATATTAAATCACATAGTTTTTTATATAAGTCACTTTGTTTTTCCTTCTCTTTAGTTAATTTATTTAAATTAACTATTAGTTCAAATGGCTTTGATATTTTTAATCTATAGCAATCTGTATCAAATGAATTTATATAATTTTGGTAACTCTCACAAAAAATTCTATACATTATATTTCTCCCTAAATATTTTTAATTGTTTTAAAAATTCTTGTTTCTTACTGTCAAATAAATCTTCCCTATTTATTATTTCACCTATTATACAATTTAATATTTTTTTATTACACTCTGGTATTATTTGATCCAAATCTTCTATATCTTTTGGTGCCAATCTTATTATTTTACTAACTGCTATATCTTCTTTTGATAATATATATACATTTATATATTTAAATTCATCAATTTTTTTAGCTCTTTCTTTATATGTAGGAGATATCAATGTGCTCTCATATTCTAACATATCATAATCTCTTAACAAACTAAAAACTCTTCCATATCTAGATGGATAACCTAAATCTATAAAATCTATATCTAATGTTGCTCTTGTTGTATACTCTCCAAGTACACATGCACTTCCACCTATAATATAAATATCAAAAGAATCTAGTTTGAATAATTTTGTAACTTCTTCCATTTCATGAAAAATTTCTAATAAATTATCTTTAATCATATTTTTCTCCTTGCCTATTGATAGATATTGATACTTTTATAGAGCACACAGTGCTCCGCTACATTTTTTAATAAATTGCTTTAATCTATTAATTCATATAATTATTTTACACTATTCTTACTAATTTATCAATTAAAATATAAAATAAAAAAGGCTATTCGCCTTTCTTATCTTATACTAACTCTAATATAACTACTTCTGCTGAATCTCCTTTTCTTGGACCTTTTTTAATTATTCTTGTATATCCACCAACTCTATCAGCATATTTGACAGCTAATTCTCCAAATAGTTTCCCTGGTAAATCTACACCTTCAACTTTATTTATTTTTGTCATTATTTTTCTTCTTGCATTTAATCTTGATGGCATATCTTTTTGTCTTTTTTCAGTAGTTTCTTCTTTTACTACTTTTAGATA
>CACZSX010000060.1 GCA_902783915.1 uncultured Erysipelotrichaceae bacterium
GCCGTTACCCTACCAACTAGCTAATACGCCGCAGGCTCATCTCTAAGCGATGCTTTAAAGGCATCTTTCAATAAAGAAAAATCATTTCTCAATCATATTCGGTATTAGCAGTCGTTTCCAACTGTTGTCCCCAACTTAAAGGCAGATTACCCACGTGTTACTCACCCGTCCGCCACTAGGAGGGAATCCAAATCCATCTTTGTGCAAGCACTCCAACTTCAATGGGCCTCCTCGTACGACTTGCATGTCTTAGGCATGCCGCCAGCGTTAATCCTGAGCCAGGATCAAACTCTCAAAAAAAAATAAATTATATTCATAATTTAATTTAAATAGTTTGTTTTTCCTAGCTACTCAAATTGACGTTTTGCTCAGTTTTCAAAGATCATTCTTTGCGCTCTTTTTTCAAAGTGCACGTATAATATATCAAATAACGCAACCAATGTCAACAACTTTTTTTAATTTTTTAAAAAAAATTGCTGATTTAACATTTATACCCTTTTTATAAGGCTTTTCTTCGGGTTGCATAATTCATTATAGCACAGAAAAGATAAATGTCCAGCAATTTTTTTATTTTTTTATATTTTTTCTACTTTTTTTGACATAGATATATACTTATTATAATATTTCTTCAAATAATCATAATTAAACGGTCCTTGCTTTTCTTTATATATATTAATTAAATTGTTTAATTCAACATTGACAATCTTATCTATTTCATCACTATAATGCATCTTCTCTTTATGATATTCATATTCACCCTTATCTAGAACTCTAAATGTTCCATCTGGGAAAACTCTTAAATCCAAATCATAGTCAATATATTTAATAGTATTGTCTTCTATTACATATGGACTAGCAATATTACAATAATAGTATATGCCATTCTTTTTAAATTGTGATATTATATTGAACCATTTATTTTTGTAAAAGAATAGAATGGCTGGTTCTTTAGTAGTCCATTTTCTACCATCTATTTCAGTTACCTTAACTCTATTATTAGCGCATACAATATAATCATCATTTACTTCTACAACTAATGTTTCATCCCAATTCCTATATATTTGGCCATTATGTTTATAGCATTGAATCTTTAATACATCACCTTTTTTAACATTATCCATAAATTTCTCCTCAATTACATTATAACATAAAAAAAGCAGTTTCCTGCTTTTTAATTTAATATTGATTTTATAGCTGCTTCTAATTGATTGTCATTATCAAATGTTGGATTTTGAACATATGCTTCAGATACACCTACTTTTATTGTTGGAGTTATTCCTGTACCATTTATCCAATTTCCTTTAGGCGTTAACCACTTCTTTGTAGTAATCTTAGCTTTACTACCATCTAATACATCAATAGTTTCTTGTACTGTGCCTTTACCATATGTTGTAATACCTATAATTTCTGAATTCTTATTTTCCATAAAACATGCCGCTAAAATTTCAGAAGCAGATGCAGATGCATTATTTACTAATACTGCTATTTTATAATCTCTATGTTCTTCTGTCTCATCTTTTCTATTAATAGTTGAAGTTTTAGATTCAGTGCTATAAAGTATCTCTCCTTTATTCATAAACATTTCTAATATTGTAGTTGCATTGGATAAATATCCTCCCGAGTTATCCCTAACATCTATAACTAATGCATCTATACCATTTTCTTCTAACTTTGTTAATTTCTCAGAAAATTGAGAAGCTGTATTAGCAGCAAATATAGATATCTTAATATATCCTATTTTCTTTCCTTCTAAATTAAACATATTTGTAGATACAGAAGGTATAATAATTTTTTCTGGTGCCACACTAAAGTTTAATTCTCTACCATTCCTTAATACTACCAATTTCATTTCATCTTTTGTTTTAGATACTAATGACGAGAAATATGCAGCATCTTTATCTTTTAATGTTTCATCATTAACAGATGTTATTATATCATTTTCTTTTATACCAGCATTATCTGACGGAGAATCTTTAATAACATTTACAACTAAAATGCCGCTATCTTCTACTGTTAATACTTCTAATCCCACTCCATAATATTCGCCATTCATTTTATTATTAAAACTTGTTGTTGCGCTTTTATTCATGTATGAAGTGTAAGAATCTAATACAGATAACATACCCGATACCGCTCCTTCAATTAGTTTATCTTTATCTACTTCATCATAATATTCATTTACAATAGTGTTATACATATCATCAATTTCTTTTATTTTTGAAACCTCTGTATATTTATTTGCCTTTTCTTTTTTATGTTCTAGTGTATATATAACAATTGCCCCACTTAGCATTCCTATAAATGTAGATATAAGTACTACTATCACAATATCTATTAATCTTTTATTGCTCTTAAACATATAACACCTTCCTATCATATTAGATTATAACACAAATGAGATTTTATTTAAATATAAAATAAAACAATAGTTTTCACTATTGTTATTTCAATGCATTTCCAATTACTTGAGCATTACCTTCTACATAAGATACATTTTTACCTTCTTGTATCTTTATTAAAGTTACATCTTTAACTTTTAACTCAGATGCTTTTGATGCTTTTTTATTAGTTTCTTCACTAACAAATTTTTCATTAAATTTACTTCCTAAATCTACCTTATATATATATTGGTTCTCCCCTGAAGCATAAGTATCAAATAAATAATCTAAATATACTGCTTCTGGTCCATCAAAATCATAAAACATTACATAATACTCATGTGGAAACATAACAAATGTACTTTCTGCTAATATTTCCTTATATTGTATAGTTACTTCTGTTTCATCTTTTTCTTTCGATTTCAATTTTCTATTCTTATTATTTATTGCCACAGTTAATAAATAGAATAGTAAAATTATAACCAATACTACACTTATAATAATTATTGTTGATTTAGTACTTTGTGTAAAATCATCGTCAAAATTTTTCTTTGTTTTTCTTCTTTGCGCTCTATTTGCCATTTTTCTTCACCAAACTAATTATAAAACAAAAAAGAAATAGACGCAATATCTATTTCATTACTGGTATTGTACTTATTGATTTTGCTACTGATAATAATTCTTCTTCTGATAACGCACTAGAGGAGATATAATACTGCATTCCATTACTTATCCATGATACAGAGTTATCTGATAAAGATCCTATGGTATCTATAAGCATTGTAGGTTCACCTATAGTAGGTATTATTTCTAATTCTTCTGGTATACTTATAGTTTCTTCTACTAATACAAATGGTTTATCACCTTCAAATGTAAGTATTATTCTTTCACCATCATTTTTGGATATAGTATCTTTTGATTTTAGTGTCGTATTATCTGGCAAAAACATTGGGAATATCGCATCATCAATTTTAGTTACTGGTTTAATACTTTCGTCTACTATTGATACTTCTATATTTTTATTTAAAGAAAAGTATTCATCATCAAATTTCGGTTTAGTATCTATCTTATTAAATATCATCTTTATTTCAATATTTCCTTCTTCATTTAAAACATCTACTTTTTTCAAATTTAAATTTTTATCAAAATATATATTTTGTTTAATAAGTGTTCTATTATTTGGATAATTTACTTTAGAAGTAAATACATAATTACCATTCTCTTCTTTAAATTCCAAAGATTTATCGTTTTTCATATCTTTTAAGATAGATTCAAGTAAATAAACCTGCGAATTACTGTATGGCCATTCACTTTCAAATTTAAAACTTTTATTTAATGATGGAGTAAGTACAAATACTCCTTCCTTATTCTTTAAAATAATTTGTTCATGACCATTTGAATCATTCTTTAAACTTACTCTATAGAAATCTTTTGCTTTATAAGATACATTAATGTTATATTTATATACATCTTCATTATTAATTATTTCCATATTACCTTCTATATAATATGAATTCATAGAATTAATCTTCTTATTTAAATCCTTTAATATATCTTTCTTAGTAGTTTTACCACACCCAGTAAGTAATAATAAAATTGCACAAATACCTATTATTTTTTTCATTTTCCACCTCTTCAATTAATTATATTGATATGTTTTTTAATTATTCATGTATAACTATTAAAAATATGGAAATTATAATAAGTGAATAAGGAGGAAATATGAAAACATTACAAATAATTGCATTATTTATTACTATTATAGGAGCATTAAACTGGGGACTTATTGCACTATTTGATTTTGATTTAGTAGCAACATTATTTGGTGTAAAAAGCTTAGTTACTTTAATAGTATATGGTTTAGTAGGTATTGCAGGCTTAGTAAATATTGGTTTGTTAGTAGATTTAATAGATAGAGATTAAAAAAATTCACAATTGTGAATTTTTTTAATACTCTACATCTAAAAGATATAATCCCTCAGGTGGCGCTATTTTACCAAAAGTAGTTCTATCCTTTGCTTCTAATATACTTTTTATACTTCTATTTTTAGTGCATACTTCTATTAGTGCTCCTACCATATTTCTAATTTGATATTTTAGAAAACCATCTCCAATAAAAGTAAATGTAATAATACCATTATCTTCATTAATGTATGCATCATATATAGTTCTTATATATGATTCTTTTTTATCTTCCATATTTACAAATGAACTATAATCATGTTTACCTATTAAATTCTTAATTTCAGTATTCATCTTATTTATATCTAACTTTTTGTTATATTGAAACACATAATTTCTCTCTAATGGATTATATTCATTAGTATTTAATTTATAAATATATGTTTTTTTCTTAACACTATATCTAGCATGAAAAAGATTGTCAACTATTTCTACTTTCTTTATATATATATCATTAGAAGTATGGGTATTTAATGCACATTTAAGTTTATATAGTGTTATATCTTTATTTAAATCAAAATGAGCATATTGATTTATTGCATGTACTCCTCTATCAGTTCTTCCTGATGAATGAATAGTTATATCTTCTCCACCACTAATAAACTTTAAAGCACTTTCTAATTCGCCTTCAACTGTTCTCAATTTTGGTTGTTTTTGATACCCATAGAACGATGTACCATCATATGAAAAAGTAATTAAATATCTCATACTACCACCTCAACAACTAAGAACAATATTAACACAAAAACATGAATTAATAAAATATTTTGATCTATTATCTTAAAATTCATAAGCCTATATTTGGTTCTTTTCTTATTTGAATCATATAATCTCATATCAAGTACATTAGATATTTCATCACTTTTCTTTAATGAAGTATTAAATACAGGTATTATTAAAGACATCAATTTATCTACTTTTTCTTTTAAATTGCCTTCAAATCTTAAGCCTCTACTCATTTGTGATTTATATACTTTATACCCTTCTTTAAATATAGTAGGTATAAATCTAATGGCTAGGGATATAGTAAGCGATAAACTAGATGTATTTATCCCAAATATTTTTAGTGGTGATAATAATTTCTCTAAACCATATGTTAAATCATTGGATTTAGTAGTATATATATTTACTGATGAATAAAGTATAAATAGTATTAATTTCATTATTGATATAATAGATGAATACATAGTACTTGTTAATAAATTAATAATTAATATAAATATTATAAATGGGATAATATATTTAAAATTATTTATATATAATTTTACTGGTACTTCACTTAATACTATATATATAAGTACCAATATTGTTAATATTGATAAAAATAATATATTATTTGCTATTAATACTAAGAAAGTAAATATTAATATACATATAAGTTTGCATAATGGATTAATGTTATGTATTACTGAATTACCATTATAGTATTTTGTGAGGTTATACATTTCTATACACCTCCTTGATTAAATCATTAATGGTCTTGCATGGTAATAATTTTATATCTTTAGTATCTTTTAAATAATTAGTAAATTTTAATATTCTAGGTACTTGTATGTCATACTTTTTAATAGTATCTATTTCATTAAATACAGAATCAGAATCACCATATAATATTACTTTACCATCATTAAGAACTATTAAATCATTACATAATGAATACAATAAGTCTATATCATGACTTACCACTATTATTGTTTTATCATATCTATTTTTTAATGTTTTAATTAAATTAATAACCTTCTTCTTATTCTTATAATCTAATCCTATAGTAGGTTCATCAAATAATATTATTTTTGGATTATATATTAAAATTGATGCAATTGCTACTAATCTTTTTTCACCATTACTTAAACTATCTAATTTTCTAGTTAAAATACTCTCTTCTAATCCTACTACTTTTAATACTTCTTTTAACTTACTTCTTTTTATGCAATAATTTTTAGCTGCAAATTCTATTTCTCTTTTTACATTTATTTCAAAGAATTGTTCTTCCGGGAATTGAAATACTACTCCTATATTCTTTCTATAATATTCTTTATTTATATCTATATAATTTATTAATACTTCACCATTAGTAGGTTTATTTATACCTGCTATTATTTCTAATAATGTTGTCTTACCAGAACCACTCTTACCTATTATTCCACATATTGTATTATCATCTATTTCTAAATTAATATTATTGAAGAAATATTGTTTATCATATGGACTATGTTTATATGACACATTTCTTAAAACTATTCCCATAATGTATCCACCATCTTTTCTACATCAGGTATTATTTCATCTAATAATCCATATAATTTTAATTTAATAGATAATTCTACTTCAAATGGTAATTCTATTCCTAATCTATTTAATATCTTATCATATTCCATTACTTTTAATGGTTTACCATCTAACATTATTTCACCATTATTAAGAATGATAAGTCTATCTGCTAAGAAAGATTCTCTTAAATCATGTATAATGCTTATTATAGTTAAACCTTCTTTATGTCTTCTTCTTAATACTTTTAACATATTATTTTTTTCTTCTTCATCAATCATTGATAAAGATTCATCTAATATCAATATCTTCGGATCATGTATTAATGCTACTGCTAGAGCTACCTTTGCTTTTTCACCACCACTTAATTCTCCTATAGATTTATTTAATAAATTAGTTATATTTAATTCTCTTGAAATGTTTCTTATTTTTCTACTTATTTCGTCTTGTTTATAGCATAAATTTTCTAATGTAAATGCAAGATCATCTTCTACTGTCTCACATATAAATAAATTATCCAAATTATCAAATATTATTCCAATATTTTTTCTTATGTTAAATAAATTCTTTTTATTTACTCTTAAACCACATACAAATACTCCAGATTCAGTATTTAATAAACCTGTAATGATTTTTATTAATGTAGATTTACCACTCCCATTTGGGCCAGAAATACATAACCACTGCCCTTCTTTAATATCTAAAGAGAATTTATCAAATATATAATTGTCATTATATCTAAATATTAAATTTTCAATCTTAACTATATCCATAAACCCTCCATTACCATTTATTATAACATTTAAAAATAGAATATCAATAATTAAAATGAGCATAATAATAATGAAAGGAGTTATTATGGTTAATGATAATATAGATTGTACAGTAAAAAGTTGTAAATACTGTGAATGTAGTTTAGGAAAATGTAAATTAAATTGTATAAAAATAGCAAATTGTGGTAAGAAGGATACAAAAGAAAGCACTATGTGTGTAAGTTATAAAAAAAGGTAACATTGTTACCTTTTTATTCTAATATTAAATTCTCTATATTTATATCTTCTTTAGTAATAGTCCTCAATATATCTTTTCTCTTTTTATCTTTTACATTAGAAGCATGTTTTACTATAGTTTTTTCATATATATTTCTTATAAATCTTGCATTACCAAAATTCTTCATATTCCTATACTTATTAATTATTTCTTCCAAGTATTCTAACGCCTCATCTTTAACTACAAATCCTGCTTTATTCATAAATCCTAAGAATATTTGTTTTAACTCATCTGTAGTATAATCATCAAATTCTAAAGTATAACCTATTCTTGATGCTATACCTGAATTTGAATTTAAGAAATCTTGCATTTCTTTTGTATAACCTGCAAATATAACTACTAACTTATCTCTATAGTTTTCCATGCACTGTATTAATGTAGCTATAGCTTCACTATTATATGTATTATCCCCTTTTACTGCTAAAGTATAAGCTTCATCGATAAATAATACTCCATTTAAACTTTTCTCAATTACTGACATAGTTTTAGGAGCAGTTTGACCAACATACTCTGCTACTAAATCTTTACTAGATACTTCTATTAACTTATTTTCTTTTACATAACCAAGATTATACAAAATACTTGATATTATTCTAGCAATAGTAGTTTTACCAGTACCTGGATTACCTAAAAATATCATATGCAAATTAATATCATTAATTTTTAAAGTAGACCCAGCTTTCTCTTTCAATTTAATCATATCTACTAATTCATATAATACTTTTTTAACTTTAGATAAACCTACTAATTCATTTAATTCTTTAAATATTTCATCTAATGATTTAGGTTCTTCTATTTTAGGTATTTCTTTATTAAATGAAATATATTTTACCAAGTTATTTTGATATTCAATATAATTAGATTCTTTATTATATGTATTTGATATATAATCTAATATTTCTATTTTTAAATTATCATCTAATTCTAATTTACTATTAACATATTCATATATATCTTGTACATCAGGATTTATTCCTACTAATTTAAATTCAAAATACTTATTCTTAATAGATTCTCTACCTAAGAAGAAATTAGTTAGTTCTTCATTAGTACCACTTACTAACATAATAGATTTAGAATTTAATTTTAAATGTTCTTCTAAATTATGAAAAAAAGTTTTAATATTTTTATCTTCTTCTAAATTTATACCATTTAAATAATTTAGTATTATAAATCCACAATCAAAATCATTATTTAATTCATACATAGATATTTCTTTTTTATCTTTATTTATATATGAAAAATATAATGCAGATGTTGATAATATTTCTTCTATTTCTTCTTTAATAGCACTATTATTTATTTCTAATATTATATTAAATGGTATATAATTCTTTTCTATACCCTCATTATATTTTCTCATGTATTCAATGATTTTCTTAAGTAAATTTTTAGATTCCTCAGCAACATATAAATTATTTATTTTTTCAAATAGAGAAGTCATTTCTTCCTGACTTCCCTTTTTTATTTCTTCATTACTTTTTTCTTTTTCTACTCCAAAAAAATCATCATAAATACCTTCAAAGTAATTACGCGTATTCATATAAACCTACTTCTTATCTACTTGTATTTCCAACATTTTTGCTTTTAATTCTTTTTCAATTTCTTCTAAAGTCTTTTCAGCTTCTTGTCTTCTTATTCTTCCATTCTTATGTATTTCTATTACTTTATCTAATGTTTCAATTAAATTTTGGTTAGTCTTTTGTAATGTTTCAACATTAACAATAGCTTTTTCACTTTCTTCTGCAATTTCAATTGAACCTTGTTTTAATGTTTCACTATTCTTTTGTAACATTTCATTTGTTAATTTAGAAACTGCTTTTTGTCCTTCTAAAGCTTGTTTAGCATGATTAATTCCTAGTGCAAGAACAATTTGATTTTTCCATAAAGGAATAGTATTTGTAATTGAACTTTGTATTTTTTCAAATAGAGAAGTCATTTCTTCCTGACTTCCCTTTTTTATTTCTTCATTACTTTTTTCTTTTTCTACTCCAAAA
>CACZSX010000061.1 GCA_902783915.1 uncultured Erysipelotrichaceae bacterium
AAATATAAACAAGTATCATTAACTACAGATATATTACTATTAAGTGTATCTGAAGAAAGTAGTAATAATTATAGAAAAAATAGTAGTAAGAAGATGTCTATATTATTAATTAAAAGACATAATTATCCATATAAAGATATGTGGTGTTTACCAGGCGGCTTTTTAAATCCAGATACTGAAACATTAGACGACTGTACAAAAAGAATATTAAAGACTGAAACTAATTTATCTAATATATATCTAGAACAATTATATACATATGATGGTATAAATAGAGATCCAAGATGTAGAGTAATATCAACATCATATATGGCATTAGTAGATAAAAATAGACTTACTGATAAAATTAATGAAAATGCATCATGGTTTGATATGTCTATATATGAAGATGATGGTAAGAATATAACAGTAGTATTAAATAATGGTATAGATATAATAAAGTTTGTAGTATCAAAAACATTAAGAGAACTTACTACAGATAGATATACATTTAAGATAAAAGAAAATAAATCATTAGCATTTGATCATCCTCTTGTTATAGTTGCAGGAGTAGAAAGATTAAGAAATAAAGTTGGATATACAGATATAGTATTTAATATGATGCCTAAATACTTTACATTAGGTGAATTACAGCAAGTATATGAAGTAATATTAGGCAAGAAATTATTAGATCCAGCTTTTAGAAGAATAATAAAAGAAAAAGTAGTGAAAACAGATAAAATAGAAGCAGGAAAAGGTCATAGACCATCATACTTATTTATGTATAAAAACAATAGTTAACTATTGCTTTTTATTTTTATACGTAGTACTATTATTAATGCTTTTAAATACAATTAATAGGAGGCTTTATGTTTAGATTATTAAAGAATTTTAATAAAAAAGACTATATGATTATATTATTAGTAGTAATATTCATCATGGGACAAGTATGGTTTGATTTAAAGTTACCAGATTATATGTCTAAAATAACTATACTTGTACAGACATCTGGTTCTAAAATGAAAGATATAATTTTAAATGGTACGTATATGCTTTTGTGTGCATTAGGGTCCTTAGTACTATCAATAGGGGTAGGATTTATAATTGCTAATTTAAGTGCAAATTTTTCTTTAAAGATAAGAAGAAAACTATTTAATAAAGTTGAAGATTTATCTTTAAATGAAATAAAAGATTTTTCTACTAGTAGTTTAATTACTAGAACTACAAATGATATTACTCAAGTAGAAATGTTTATAGCAATTGGACTACAAATGTTAATTAAAGCACCAATTACAGCAGTATGGGCTATTACTAAAATATTAAATAAAAATTTCGAGTGGAGTTTGGTAACAGGTGGTGCAGTATTATTACTTCTTACTGTAGTAACAATACTTACTATAATAGTTGTGCCTAAGTTTAAAATAGTTCAAAAATTAATAGATAATTTAAATGGTGTTACAAGAGAAAACCTAAATGGTATTAGAGTAATAAGAGCTTTTAATGCAGAAGGTTATCAAACTAATAAATTTGAAGATGTAAATAATAAATTAACTAAACAACAATTATTTAATCAAAAAACATTTGCAATAATGTCTCCTATGATGTACTTAGTAATGAATTCATTAGTATTAATTATTTATTTTGTAGGTGCTAACTTAATAGATAAAGCATATTATCCAGATAAATTACAATTATTTGGGGATATGGTAGTATTTTCAAGTTATTCAATGCAAGTAATAATGTCATTCTTACTTCTTGCAGCAATATTTATGATACTTCCAAGAGCAAGTGTATCTGCCAATCGTATTAATGAAGTATTAGAAAAAGAAATATCTGTTAAAGATGGAGAAAGTGATGGTAAATCAAATGAAATAGGTACAGTAGAATTTAAAAATGTATCATTTAAATACCCGGATGCAGAAGAGTATGTATTAGAAAATATTTCTTTTAAAGCAAACAAAGGAGAAACTATTGCATTTATTGGTTCAACTGGTAGTGGTAAATCAACTCTTATTAATCTAGTACCAAGATTTTATGATGCTACTAAAGGAGAAGTATTAGTAGATGGTATAAATGTAAAAGATTATAAATTAGAAAAATTATATAATAAGATTGGTTATGTGCCTCAAAAAGCTGTAATATTTAGTGGTACAGTAAAATCTAATGTTTTATATGGAGAAAATGGTAGTAAAAAAAGTGATATAAAAGAAGCTATTAGAGTAGCACAAGCTAAAGAATTTGTTGAGAAAATGGATGATAAATATGATTCACATATTGCTGGGTCTGGTACTAATATATCAGGCGGTCAAAAACAAAGACTTGCAATAGCAAGAGCAATAGCAAGAAATCCTGAAATATATATATTTGATGATTCATTCTCTGCACTTGATTATAAAACTGATTATGAACTTAGAAAAGAATTAAAAAAATATACAAAAGATGCAACTAGTTTAATAGTCGCGCAAAGAATAGGTACAATAATGCATGCTGATAAAATTATTGTACTTGATAATGGTAAATGTGTAGGAGTAGGTACCCATAAGGAATTATTAAAGTCTTGTAAAGTATATAAAGAAATTGCATTATCACAACTTACAATGGAGGAATTGCTATGAAGGGAAAGAAAATAGAAAAAGCTAAAGACTTTAAAGGTTCTATGATAAGATTTTTTAAAGAATTAAAAAGTTTTAAATTATTAGTACTAATAGCAATAGGAGTAAGTATAACATCTTCAATTCTTTCTATATGTGCACCTAATATATTATCTAATCTTAC
>CACZSX010000062.1 GCA_902783915.1 uncultured Erysipelotrichaceae bacterium
AAATTAGTTGTAGATAGAGAAAGAGAAATAGAAAATTTTGTTAAAGAAGAATATTGGACTTTAACTGCTAAGTTTAAAGATTTTGATGCTGAATTAGAAAAATATAGGAATAAAAATGTAGAAATACATAATGAAAACGAAGCAGATGAAATATTAAAGAAATTATCAAATGTATTCAAAATAGAAGATGTAGATAAGAAAAGCAAAAATAAACAATCAAAACCACCTTTTATTACTAGTACATTACAACAAGAAGCTAGTAATAAACTTAATTTTAATGCTAAAAAGACTATGTCTTTAGCACAAAAATTATATGAAGGTGTGGATTTAAAAGATGAAACAGTAGGTCTTATTACATATATGAGGACTGACTCTATAAGACTTAGTGATGAATTTGTGGCTAGTACATATAAATTTATTGAGAATACGTATGGTAAAGAATATCTTGGAATGGTTAAGAAAACTAAAAAGACTGAGAATGTACAAGACGCACATGAAGCCATAAGACCAACAAGTATAAATAGAACACCTGAATCAGTAAAAACATATTTAAGTGCAGATGAATTTAAATTATATTCAATGATATATAAAAGAGCATTATCTTCTTTAATGAAGGATGCTAAACAAGAACAAACAGTAGTAACATTAGATAATAATAATTATAAATTTAAAATTACTGGTAGTGTAATAGTATTTGATGGATACTTAAAAGTATATAAAGATTATGAAGACTCTGAAGATAAGATATTACCGCCATTTGATACATATAAATCTAATGTACTCGTATCAAATTCAATAGAAAAAGAACAACATTTTACAAAGCCAAAATCTAGATATACAGAAGCAAAATTAATAAAAGAAATGGAAGATTTAGGAATAGGTAGACCATCAACGTATGCTAAAACTATGGAGACAATAGTAGATAGAGGATATGTAAAAGTAATAGATAAAAAATTTGTACCTACAGAAGTGGGTATTGAAATAACAGATAAATTACAAGAATATTTTAGCAATTTAATTAATGTAAAGTATACAGCAAAAATGGAAAATGATTTAGATAAAATCGCAGAAGGCGATTTAGTATGGTATAATTTACTTGATGAGTTTTATAAAGAATTTGAACCAATGCTTGATAATGCGTTTAATAATATGGAAAAGAATAAAGCGGAGGAAACTGGTGAAACTTGTCCAAATTGTAATAGTCCACTTGTAATAAGAAGTGGGAAATATGGTAAATTTACAGCTTGCAGCAATTATCCAAAATGTAAATATGTAAAAAAAGAAGAAAAAGAGATTGTGGAAGTATGTAAATGCCCAGAATGTGATACTGGAATGGTAGTAGAAAAAAAGACTAAAAAAGGTAAGATTTTCTATGGCTGTAACAATTATCCAAAGTGCAAATATGCTACGTGGGATAAACCAAGTAATATATAAAACTTGACAAAAATTATACAAAGTGATAGAATAAAAACCACTTTTGAAAAAAAGAAGGATAGGGGTGGAAATATGAAAGGATATATATTCGAGTACCAAAATGAGAATGAATTTAGAAAACTTGAAAGATCTGTAAAAAAGTATAATATGCTTGCATATAAAAAATTAACTTTTGAGTATTATGATTCACTTAAAAATGGTAAGTTTTTGGGGAAACTAATCTCGACTAATAGCAAAGAAGGTACAAAGTCTTATGCCTTAACTATACCAACTGATGAAATGTTTGCTAAAGTTCATGGTGAAATGACTTTACATTATACTGTGTATGAATCTAAAAATATTGTATTACTTGAAACAATAAGCCCAGAAGATATATTATCAGAAGGTCATAGAACGGAACTTCCTACATATAAAGGTGTAATGATATCTAAAGCAAATCAAGAAAAAGATATGTTTAAAATAAATTTATTAAATATGTTACAAAAATAAACCAAATGGTTTATTTTTATTTTTCTTTATGTTAAAATTTATATATGCCGATGTAGCTTAGAGATAGAGCAACTGTTTCGTAATCAGTAGGTCGGAGGTTTGACTCCTTCCATCGGCACCATATGAAAAAAAACAAGCATGTGCTTGTTTTTTATTTTACATGTGATTTATCAAATGATACACATCATCCATTTTTCTACCTTAACATAAAAATTATATTTGTAACTATTTATAGGTGTAAACCATATAATTTAATAGGGTGATAATGTGACTTATACTGTAAAAGCAGGTGATACACTATATGGGATTAGTAATCAATTTGGAGTATCTGTAACAGAACTTGCAAATTTAAATAATGTAAATGCAAATACATTAAGAATAGGTCAAGTACTTACTATACCAACTAATTCTGGAACTAATCCTAATAATATGTTTATGTATACTGTAAAAAAAGGAGATAATTTATATAATATAGCAAGAAAATATAATACTACTGTGTCTGAAATAATAAAATTAAATAATTTAAAGAATAATAATTTATCCATTGGTCAAGTTATAAGAATACCAGAGACATATATAAAAGAAGAAGCAATGATGTTACCTAGTTATATAAATTATACTGTGAAAAAGGGTGATACATTATATTCAATTGCTTTAAATAATAATATAGATGTTAATACTTTAATGATGGATAATTCATTAACAAGTAATAAATTAAATATAGGGGATGTATTAAAAATAAGAACTAATAATGAAGGTATAGAAGAGTGCTTTGGAGAAGACTATGTTGAGGAACCTACTGGTAATACTTATATTGTGCAAAAAGGTGATAGTTTATATTCTATAGCAAGAAAATTTAATATAGGTGTTAATAATATTGTGACTTTAAATAATTTAACAAGTAATAATTTATCTATTGGACAGGTATTAAAAATTCCAGATAGTGGTGGCACTACAACCACTTATATAGTAAAAAAAGGAGATAATTTATATAGTATTGCAAGAAAGTTTAATACTACAGTAGATAGTATAAAAAGAAAGAATAATTTAAATTCTAATATTTTAAATATTGGACAAAAATTAATAATATAGGAGGTTATATGAATATTAATGATCCAAATTTTGTTAATTCAGAGATGTATAGAAATTTTATGAAAGAAAATCCAGGTAAGGGTGGTCTTAGAGTAAGAGCTTACGCTGCTTCAGAAGCTGTTCCAATAAGTGGATTAAAAGTAGAAGTTACTACAAATATAGATAGTAATAGTGTGACTTTTTTTGAGGGTTATACAAATGAATCTGGTATAACCGATAGAATAATACTTCCAGCACCTAAATTGAATAATGATAATTTAGTAGCGCCAAATACTACAAAATATATAATTACTACTACATATAATAATAAGAACCAAGTATATGAAGTTAATATGTATGAAAATGTATGTGTAATTCAAAATGTAAATATAGTCCCTGACATGATGGGAGGATTATAATGGCTGTTAGATATCCAATAGTACCAAATAATATAACAGTTCATTTAGGAGAACCAGATAAACCAGCAAGAAATATAACAGTGCCATTTACTGATTATATTGCTAATGTAGCATCTTCAGAAATATATCCAACATGGCCTACTAATGCTTTAATAGCAAATATATATACTATTATATCTTTTGCAATGAATAGAATTTATAATGAATGGTATAGAAGTAAAGGATATGATTTTGATATTACCTCATCTCCAATATATGATCAAACTTACATAGAAAATAAATCAACTTATGAAAATATAGATGATATAGTAGATGAAATATTTAATAACTATGTTGTAAAAGGAAGTCAAGTACAACCTTACTTTACAAGATATTGCGATGGTAGGGTAACTAAATGTGATGGGCTTTCTCAATGGGGAAGTGTTTCTTTAGCAAATCAAGGCAAGACTCCTCTTCAAATATTACAATATTATTATGGGAATGATATAGGTATTAAATATGATGCACCTGTAGGAGATGCTATAGAAGGATATCCTGGTTATGAAGTTGGATTAGGGGTTGCAGGGAATCCTGTCCTTGCTATTCAAAGAGACTTAAGGAGAATAAGACAGAATTATCCTGCAATACCAGATATTACAAATACATTAGGAATATATGATGAAGAAACTGTAGCAGCAGTAAAAAAGTTTCAAGAGATATTTAATTTACCCGTAACAGGAGTAGTAGATAAAGGTACATGGTATAAAATAAAATATGTATATACAAGTGTAAAGAAATTGTCTGATTTATATTCTGAAGGATTAAGCGAAAACGAAGCAACTTTTCTTTACACAGACGAAGTTAAATATGGAGATACAGGAATAGAAGTAGAGTATATACATTATTATCTAGATGCTTTAGGTTTCTTAGATAAAGATATACCTAGACTACCATTAAATTCAATATATAATAATAATTCAATAGCAATGGTTAAAGCATTTCAAGAAAAATATAATTTACCCATAACAGGAATTTTTACATATAGAGATTGGTTAGTGCTTAGAAATGCATATGATAATATATTAAAATCTTTTCCAAAAGAATATCAATCTTATGTAGATGAATTATATCCAGATTATTTTTTAACAAGAGGAGTAACTGGTAATGATGTTAAAAGATTTCAAAGATTTTTATTAAAAATATGTAAGTATGATAAATCAATTCCAGGTGTAAGAGTAAATGGTATTTTTGATGAATTAACTGAAAAATCAGTAAAAAAATTACAAAAAGATTATGGATTTGATATAAATGGTATAGTTGGGCCACTACTATGGAAAAAAGTTGTAGAATTATCTAAAAGATAAGTATTTTATTATAATTTTAGTTAAAACTATATATGATGAATATGAAAAAAGAATTTAATAATAATTTGAAAAATTTTATAATAAAATCTTCTTGTTCTTTTACATGCGTTAAAGAAATTGAAAAAAGATTAAAGGAAAATGGATATAAAGAATTAGTAGAACAAGATATATGGAAATTAAAAGGTAATAAATTTTATATAACTCGTAATGATGCGTCTATTATTGCTATAGAGTTACCAGAAAAAAAGAGCAATACGTTTTCTATAGTAACTACGCACTGTGATACGCCATCTTTATTATTGAAACCAAGTGGTGCATATAAAAAAGAAAATTATTTAAAATATAATGTTATGCCATATGGTGGTTTATTAAATTATGGATGGTTAGATCATCCATTATCTTTAGCGGGTAGAGTAATAGTAAAAAAAGATAATAAATTGGAAACGAAAATAATAGATTTTAAGAAGACTATGCTAATAGTTCCAAGTGTTGCAATACATGAAAAAGCTGATTCAAATACCAACTTAGATTTAAATATGCAGATAGATTTACAACCAATAATATCTTTGTCAAAAGATAAAAGTACATGGGATGATATATTAAAAGAAATAGTAGAAGGTGAAATAATTGATTATGATTTATTTGCATATAACAACATTGAACCAGTATTTATTGGTAAGAATAATGAGATTTTAGTATCTCCGAGAATAGATAACTTAACAAGTGTATATGCTGGATTTGAAAGCTTTTTAAATAGTAAAAGCGATAATATAAAAGTATTTTGTAGCTTTAATAATGAAGAGATTGGAAGTTTAACTATAGAAGGTGCAGATAGTAATTTTTTAATTGATATATTAAAA
The DNA here is from genome assembly GCA_902783915.1 of uncultured Erysipelotrichaceae bacterium. Lineage (GTDB taxonomy): Bacteria > Bacillota_I > Bacilli_A > RF39 > UBA660 > CAG-1193. The sequence continues at coordinate 5,617 of CACZSX010000062.1, forward strand.
AGAATATCATCATACTTAAATATAGATATTGCATCTTCACTATCTAATTCATTTATTATAAGTTCTGATAATACTCATGCAATACATCCAAATCATACTGAATATGCAGATGATACAGGAGCTGCATATCTAGAAGATGGAGTAACAATAATAAAAGAAGAAGCATCTACTACAAATGCATTATCATCTTCAATCATTAAAACATTATGTGATAAGTATAAAATTAAATATCAAGATTCTACTGCGAAAAATGATATTACTGGTGGGTCTACTTTAAGTGGCATAAGTTTAAGACATGTAAGTGTAATGTCAATTGATGTAGGAATACCACAGCTTGCTATGCATTCATCTATTGAAACATGTTCAACTAAAGATATATATGAATTATATAAAATGATGTATAAATTTTATGAATCAAATATTAGAATAAAAAAAGGAAATATTGAGATTAATTAATATTTCCTTTTTAATTACTTTTAATACTATTTAATGTTTGTTTAATCTTTTTTAAATCAATATTGCTAATTGTATACCATCCATAATTAGTCATTTCATCATATGTCCTTGCTTGATGTTTAATTATTTCATCTAAACCTAGTTTTAATGTATCTCTAACATCTGGATTAGAACTTTCCAAAGTACCATGTACATAAACTTCAACAGTACTTTTAAGTACTAATAGGTAATTTTCCATTAATAATTGATCATTCATTGGCTTTCTCCTTTAACATATTAGTTAATTTTTCTTGCATAGTTTCATGTTTTTTAATTTCCTTTTTTAAAAAAGATACTAGGTTTTCATCTTCCAAATAATTAATAGTTTCATTACAAATAGCAACTATATTCTTTTCATGAAGAATTGCATCTTCAACATATAATAATTCTTTTTCTGTCATAATACCTCCTGATATTAGTATGTCTAATTATTTATAAATTAAACGTAAAATAAAAAAAGAGATTACTCTCTCTTTTTAATATTGTTATTTTACTTTAAATTCTTTTTAATTTCAGCAGTATTTTTCCATATCATTACTGTAATTAGTATTAATTCATAAATAATTCTAGCAATTAAATTTCCAAATACTAATGTTACTATGAATGATAAGAAACTAACACTTATAAGTGAAAATGAACCTAAAGTTATAAATATTACTACGAATATATAAGCTATCTTAAGTATTGATTCAATAAGCATTGTATCAAAATTTAAGAAATCTTTTAGCCATTTTAGGAATTTACTATCTGTTTTAATATTCTTCTTAACAAATAAGAAATATACTAAAAAGCATCCAACTACAGCAAGTATTAAAGATACAAGAGTCCATACAGCGCTTCCCATACCAACACTTAGTCTAGCTGTTGGTATACCTGTAGTAATAAAGTCATTTCCGTACATAACAATACTCCTTTCATAATATAATAATACCACAAAAAATAAGAATATGGTATAATTATTTTGGTGATTTATATGAATAATAATATAAAAAGAACAATAATTTTAGATAATTATGAGAATCCTTATAACAAAGGTTTAACGCATGATAAAGATTATTGTATAGTAAATGCTAATAATGAGTCATGCATTGATAACTTTGATTTGGAAGTAAAAGTAGAAAATAATATAATAAAAGATATGCATTTTGATGGAGAAGGATGCGCAATATCAACAAGTTCTACATCAATAATGATCAAATTATTAATAGGTAAAACTATAGATGAAGCTATTAAAATAATTGAAGAATATGAAAATATGATAGATGAAAAACAATATGATGAAAGAATACTAGAAGATGCTATTGTATATAGTGATGTTTATAAGCAACCAAGTAGAAAAAAATGTGCATTACTTTCTTATGTAAATTTAAAAAAATATTTATTAAGTTTAAAAAAGAGAGTAGGTGCAAGAGCTGTAATATTTAATGGTAATAAAGTTTATTTAATGTTTAGAAGAAGAAATGGTAAAGAATATTATGTACTTCCTGGTGGTGGAGTTGAAAACAATGAAACATTAGAAGAAACTGTTAAAAGAGAATTAAAAGAAGAATTTAGTGTAGATATAAAAGTAATTGGTTATTTAGGTATAAATGAATTTGATACATCTATTAATCATTTCTTTCATTGTGAAATAGTAAATGGTACACCTAAATTAGGCGGTGAAGAATTAGAAAATAATTCAGAAAATAATTACTATGAAATAAGAGAAATAAACATAGATGATATTAATAAATATGAAATATATGCTAAAGATATGATTACTAAAGCATTAAATAAAAAATATCAGGAGTAACTATGTTTGATGAAATAATAGATATATCTAAATTACCAACAATAGATTTGCATGGTGAATCTAGTGATATAGCAAGTGTGATAATCAATGATTTTATTAACGAAAATATAAAACAAAAGAATTATATTATTGCTATTATTCATGGTAAGGGTAGTGGTATATTAAAACATACTACAATAGAAACTTTAAAAAATAATAAAAATGTATTGGAGTATAAAATATGTTATTTTAATGATGGTATGACATTAGTTAAACTAAGGAGGTAATATGAATTCTTATATTAGAGGAAACATTAGAGAAGTATTCTATAAAACTGATAAAGGATTTATGGTTGGAGTATTTAAAATTAGGAAAACTAATGATAAAGAATTAGAAGAATATGTTAATAGAACTATTACATTTAGTGGTAATTTTCATGAATTAGTAAATGATAGTGAATATAAGTTTTATGGGGAAACAACTAATCATCCAAAATATGGATTTCAATTTAAAGTTAATTATTATGAAAAATTAATACCAGAAGAAAAAGATAGTATTATTACTTTTCTATCATCTGGAATATTTCCAGGTGTTGGTGTTAAAACTGCTACTAAAATAGTAGAAAAATTAGGAGATAATACACTTGATTTAATATTGGAAGACTATAATAATCTCTTAATGATACCTTCGATTAAAGAAGAAAAAGCGAAGATGATATATGATATTTTATATAATGAGCAACTAAGTTATAAAACTATTTTATATTTAGAAGAAAAAGGTTTTTCAGTAAGTGATTCAGTTAAAATATATGAGATTTATAAAGAAAAAACAATAGAAGTAATTGAAAATAATATTTATGATGTAATAAGTAAAGTGTCTGGTGTTGGATTTCTAACAGTAGATAGAATTGCTTTAAATTTAGGGATAGAAAAAGATGATGAAAGAAGAATACTTTCTTGTATTTTATATGCAATGTATGATCTTTGCTTAACTACGGGTAATACATATGCATCATTTAATGAAATATATTTAAAAACATATAAATATTTAGATATAAATATAGATATTTCTACTTTTGAATATTATATTTTAAAATTAAATAAAAGTAATGAAGTAATAATAATAGACGATAAATATATATTAAAAAGTATTTATGACGTGGAAACTTCTATTAGTAATAAAATATCTATATTAACTAAATATCCGCCTAAAGAGATTAAGGGTTTAGATGGTGTTTTAGATATGTTAGAAAATGTGTTTGAAATAAAATATAATGAATTACAAAGAAAAGCTATAAAAAGTTCTTTAGAAAATAAAATAAATATAATTACAGGTGGGCCAGGTACTGGTAAGACTACAATTATAAAGGGAATTGTTGAGGCATACAAACAAATAGAAAGAATTACAGATGATAAATTAGTATCAGATATGGTTCTTTTGGCACCAACGGGTAGAGCTGCAAGAAGAATAATGGAAGCTACTAATTTTTCGGCATACACAATTCATAAGTTTTTAAAATGGGATAAGGAAACTGATACATTTCAAATAAATAAATTTAATAAAAGTAATGCAAAAATAGTTATAATAGATGAAGCATCTATGGTAGATATATTTTTATTTAATAGTCTATTAGAAGGATTAAATGATGATGTAAGAATAATTTTAGTAGGAGATTACAATCAATTACCAAGTGTACTTCCTGGTCAAATATTAAAAGATTTAATAGATAGTGATGTAGTACCTACTATAAAATTAAATTTATTATATAGACAAAAAGAAGATTCATACATTATTAATTTATCTAAAGAAGTAAATGATGGATATTTAAGTGATGATTTTGTATCTAAAAAAGGAGATTATAATTTCATAGAAGTATCTAAAGATCAAATAAATTTAATTACTTGTGAATTATGTAAAAAAGCATTAGAAAAGGGCTATAATTATAATCAAATTCAAGTATTGATACCAATGTATAGAGGCGTGAATGGTATTGATAATTTAAATAATAAATTACAAGAAATATTTAATCCAAAAGATGAAAATAAGGATGAATTTATTCACAATGACATTACTTTTAGAGAAGGAGACAAAGTATTACAAACTAAGAATATAAATGATTTAGAAATATCAAATGGAGATATAGGTATAATTGATTCAATAACTAAGACAATAAATAATGTATCAGCAATAATCAATTTTGATGGTGTTATAGTAGAGTTTAATAAGAAAAATTTTGATGATTTAAGACTTGGATATGCAATAAGTATACATAAAAGTCAAGGCAGTGAATTTGATTTGGTTATAATGCCTATGGATATGTCATTTAGAAGAATGCTATATAGAAAATTATTATATACTGGTATAACTAGAACTAAAAAATCACTTACATTAGTAGGTGAAAAAGAAGCATTTATATATGGAGTTTCTAGAATTGAAGAGGAAAGTAGAAATACACTTCTATGTAATCTTTTAAAAGATAGCATAAATTTCTAAAAATAGTAAATACTAATATTGGTATACCAAAGACTATAGAGGTGATTTTATGAGTTTAAAAAATGGTATAATGTATACTATGTTAGGAGGACTTGCTGTTATAGGATATTTAAAGTATAAAGATGGTACTTTAGAAAGAACTATGAAGAATATGAAACCTATGATGGAAAGTGCGTTAGAAAATCTAAGAAAATAGTCTATAAAAAGCAACAATAAAGTTGCTTTTTCTTTATTTGTATTAAATCAAATTAAATGCTATAATCTTTTTAAAGAGGGAAGTAGTATGCAAATAATAAGTAATTTCTATCCAATAGGATTAAAGATAAATACAATAATAGGTACAATATTATCTATAATTGTATTACATAAGGCGTTCTATTTTGTAATAGGAATGTTTTTTACAAGGAAATTCAAACCTGCTAAAAAGAAACATAAATATGGTATATGTATAGCAGCAAGAAATGAAGAAAAAGTAATAGGGAATTTAATAGATAGTATAAATAAACAGGATTATCCAAAAAATTTATATAAGATATTTGTAGTAGCAGATAATTGTACAGATAATACTGCTAAAATAGCTAGAGAAAAAGGTGCTATTTGTTATGAAAGAAATGATAGCGAGCATAGAACAAAAGGATATGCACTACAATTTTTATTTAAAAAAATAGATAAAGATTATAAAGTAGATTCATTTGAAGGATATTTTATATTTGATGCAGATAATTTATTAAAATCAAATTATATATCTAAAATGAATGATGCATTTGATGAAGGATGTAAAATAATTACATCTTATAGAAATACTAAAAATTTTGATGAAAATTGGGTATCATCTACATATGCACTTCATTGGATAAGATCAATTAGAACTAACCATAGAGCAAGAAGTATATTAAGACTTGCTACTAATATACAAGGTACAGGATTTTTATTCTCTAATGAAATAGTTAAAAATGGTTGGAAATATACATCACTTACTGAAGATAGAGCACTTACTGCAGATGCAGTAGCTCAAGGATATCAAATAACATACCAAGATGATGCGGAGTTTTATGATGAACAACCAGTAAGTTTAAAAGTGGCGTTAAGGCAAAGACTTAGATGGTCGAAAGGGCATTTACAAGCATTTGCAGAATCTGGTCCATACTTATTCATAAATATATTTTTTGGAAAGAAATATATAAAAACTAATTGGAATAAAAAAGAAGAAAACTTAAGTTTAGGAAGAAGAATAATAGAATCAATTAGACATAGATTTGCATCATTTGATACACTTGTACAATTAACACCCATAGCATTTATAAATTTAGTTAGATGGTTAATATTCTCAGTACTTATATATTCTTGTTATACATATGTAAATGGAATAGATAATATTAATCTATTTAAAGGTAGCGTATGGCTTGCTAAATTGTTAAGAGGAACATTTAATATAAATATATATATGGCGCCTGGTATAAATGCACTATTTATGGGATTATTAATTTCTATATGGTTTAGAATATTATATAGAATTGGTTCATATTTTTTAAATACTTTCTTAGCAGTATATCTATTTATAGTAGAAGATGCAAGAATAAAGAAAATTAGTTTACCCAAGAAACTATTATTTGTATTTACATGGCCTACATTTGACATTATTGGTAGATATACAATGTATATAGCATTATTTAAGAAAGTTACTTGGAAACCTATACCTCATGAAAGTAAAATTACTATTGATGATATAGATGGAGGTACAAAATGAAGGAGTTAATTAAACAATTTTATACAGAAGGTTTTGCTACTACATTTATAGATAAACCAGTAAATTATATAAAGAAAAAAACAAATAATAAAAAGAAAATAAAAATATATACATTTATAATAAAGTTATTATATACATTAATATTTATATTAATAGCAGTATATATTTTATACAAAAAGTTGCATATATAATTGCAACTTTTTCTTTATTTTTATTTTATTTTGTGATAATATGTATTTTTGTGAAAGAAGTGGTTTTATGGATAAAATAATTAATATTGCTGTTATTGCACACGTAGACGCTGGTAAAAGTACTTTAGTTGATGCTATGTTAAAACAAACAGGTACATTTAGTGAGAGAGAAGAAGTAGTTGAACAGGTAATGGACTCTGATACTATAGAAAGAGAAAGAGGTATAACAATTTATTCTAAGAACTGTTCTATAAGATACAAAGGATACAAAATAAATATAGTTGATACTCCTGGGCATGCTGATTTTTCATCAGAAGTAGAAAGAATAATGAAAACAGTTGATACAGTTATATTATTAGTAGATTCTGCAGAAGGCCCAATGCCTCAAACTAGATTTGTACTTGAAAAGTCTTTAGAAGTTGGATTAAAGCCAATATTATTTATAAATAAGATAGATAAAAAAGATGCAAGAGCTAATACAGTAGTAGATATGACTTTTGATTTATTCTTATCATTAAATGCTACTGATGAACAATTAAACTTTCCAATAATTTATGGCATAGCAAGGGAAGGAATAGCAAGAAAAGAATTAACTGATACAAATAATGATTTAACACCACTTTTAGATTTAATAGTAGAAACAGTAAAACCATATGAGGGAAATATTAATGATCCATTACAAATGCAAGTATCATCGTTAGCATACGACGAATATATAGGTAGACTTGGTATAGGAAGAATTACTAAAGGATGTATTAAAGTAGGAGAAGAAATAGCAGTAGCAAGAGTAGATGGAAGTATTGAAAAAACAAGAGTAACTAAATTATTTATAAATGAAGGAATAAAAAGGGTTGAAGTAAAAGAGGCATATTATGGTGATATAGTTACAGTTGCAGGTATTTCTGATATTTCAATTGGTGAAACTATATGTGATAAAGATCATATTGAACCAATGGATATGATACATATAGAAGAACCAACATTATCTATGAACTTTTTAGTAAATTCAAGTCCATTTGCAGGCAGAACTGGTAAATTTGTAACAATTAGACATATTAAAGATAGATTAGATAGAGAATTAGAGACTAATGTAGGTCTTAAAGTTGAACCATTAGAAGGATTAGACGGATATAAAGTATATGGTAGGGGAGAACTTCATTTATCAATTTTACTTGAAAATATGAGAAGAGAAGGATATGAACTATCAGTTAGTAAACCAGAAGTAATTTTAAAAGAAATAGATGGTGTTACATGTGAACCTTTTGAAAAAGTAATTATTACACTCCCAGATGAATATTCTGGTACAGTAATAAATGCATTAAATGAAAGAAAAGGCATGATGGAATCTATTGAATCGAATGAAGGATATACTAAACTTGTTTATCTAGTACCTACAAGAGGAATAATAGGATATAGAAGTACATTTATAAATACTACTAAGGGTGAAGGAATAATGGTTAAGAGTTTCCATTCATATATGCCTTATGTTGGTAAAATACAAGGTAGAAAAAATGGTGTACTTGTATCTATGGAAAATGGTAAAACAATGGGATTTTCATTATGGAATTTAGAAGATAGAGGAACATTAATAGTAAAACCTGCTACAGAAGTATATATAGGTATGATAGTAGGTATACATAATAGAATAGAGGATTTAAATGTTAATCCATGTAAGAATAAGCAACTCACTAATACAAGAGCATCTGGATCAGATGATGCAATAACTCTTACACCTCCTAAAACATTTACATTAGAAGAAGCACTTGAATTTATAGAAGATGATGAACTTGTAGAAATTACACCAGATGATATACGTTTAAGAAAGAAAACATTAGATCCAAAATTAAGATTTAAAGAAAATGGTAAAAGTGAATAATTACCATTTTTTATTGAAATATGACGTTTTTGTGATATTATATAAAGCATTGGAGGGTTTATGACAGAAGAATTATTAAAAAAATTAAGAGAAGTAGTTGCACAAAAGAAAGAAAACATTGATGCACAAAATAGAAAAATGGATAGAATTAAAGAATTAGAAAAAGACACATCAGTGGCTGAATATATGCAGTTAAGAAATTTGGCATCATTTCATGGAACTAAAATGCAAGTAAATGATGGATTATATTATTTAGCATATGAGGAATGTAGACCAATTGGTATTTATCCAACTACTCCTATGTATGTAATATCTCATTCAGGTAAATATTTAAATGGTTTTAGAATGAAAAATTATAGGCAATATAAAAATATAGAATCTTTTGAAGAGGCTATAATATCACAAGGTAATATAGAATCATTTGAAAGAGAGTATATTATTTTAGAAAACATAGGACTTATAGATGCTCATAAGGAGTACTTAAAATTAGCAATAGAACATGGGGAAGATGAGGCAATAAGAGTGATGTCTAAAAAATATAGAAAAGGGAGTAAATAATACTTTCTTTTTTTATTTGTGTAAAAATATGTAAATTAAAATTATAAATACTTATTTAGTAATAAAAAATTGTTATAATGAAAATAGGTGAAGTATATGAAAAAAACTAAATTAATATGTACAATAGGACCATCTTGCGAAGATGAAAGTATCTTAAAAGAAATGATAATGAATGGTATGAATGTTGCTAGAATTAATTTATCACATTCTAATCATGAATTTGCAGAAGATATAGTTAAAAAAATAAGAAAGTTAAATAAAGAATTAAATACTAATGTTGGAATACTTTTTGATACTAAAGGTAGGGAAATAAGAGTAGGAGATTTTAAAGATGGATATATTGAATTGATTGATAGTGATACAGTTACTTTAACACCAGATAAAGCAAATGGTGAAAATAATAGAATAAATATATCTCAAAAGAAATTATCATTAGATTTAGATATAGATACAAGAGTTTTATTAGATAACGGAAATATAGAATTAAAGGTAATAGGAATAAAAAATGCTGATATTACTTGCAAAGTTGTAACAGGAGGAGTACTTAAGAGTGGTGCAACATTAAATGTACCTGATGTAGAACTTAATATTGATTTTTTATCTCTTACAGATAAAAATGATATATTATTCGCATCTAAATTAAATGTAGAATATATTGCTTTATCATTTATTAGAACTGCTAATGATATATTAGATGTCAATGATATGCTTATTGGTGAAAGAAATGAACATACTGAAATAATAAGTAAAATAGAAAGTCAAAGTGCTATTGATGATATTGAAAATATTATAAAAGTAAGTGATGGAGTAATGGTAGCAAGAGGGGATTTGGGTGTAGAAATATCTTTTGCAAAATTACCAAGTATTCAAAAGAAAATAATAAGTGAAGCAAGAAAGAAAAATAAAATATGTATAGTATCAACAGAAATGTTATCAAGTATGGAATATAAAACTAGACCTACAAGAGCAGAAGCTTCAGATGTGGCAAATGCAGTAATAGATGGAGTAGATGCAGTAATGTTAAGTAGAGAGACTGCTGTTGGTATGCATCCAATATTAGCTGTAGAAACGATGTGTAATATAATAGAAGAAACAGAATCTTCTTTAGATTATCACAAATTATTATTAGAAAAGTATGAAGATAAGAATGTAGATAATACTACAGTACTTGCATATACAGCAGTTGATGCTGCAAATATGCTAAAAGCTAAAGCAATAGTAGTTTCTACAATGAGTGGATATACTGCTAAAAAAGTAAGCACATATAGATCAAATTCTATAGTTGTTGTTACTACGCCAAATAAAGAAGTTGCACAAAATTTATCTCTAAATTGGGGATTAATACCAATAGTAGTAGATAAGGCTAATAGTATAGATGAAATATTAGAAGATGCAAAAAAAGTTGTTGCAAGAGTGATTGATGTAGAAAAAGGGGATAA
>CACZSX010000063.1 GCA_902783915.1 uncultured Erysipelotrichaceae bacterium
GAGTCATTGAATCTCTTCCCTTTTTAGCAGATCCACCTGCTGAATCTCCCTCGACTATAAATATTTCAGACTCTTTTGGATCTTTACTCTTACAATCAGATAATTTACCAAAGAAATTTGTTGTTGCAAGGTCTGATTTTCTTGTTATTTCTCTTGCTTTTCTTGCTGCATTTCTAGCTCTACATGCAAGCATTGCTTTATTTATTATAACTTTCGCATCATCTGGATTTTCCATTAAAAATCTTTCAAATCCTTGTGAGAATATACTATCTGCAAGTTTTCTTACTTCAGAATTACCCAATCTTCCTTTAGTTTGCCCCTCAAATTGAGGATTTGGATGTTTGCAAGAAATAATCATTGTTAATCCTTCTTTAACATCATCCCCTGTTAAAGGATCATCTTTATCTTTTAATATGCCTGCTTTTTTAGCATAGCTATTTATAACTCTAGTAAGTGCCCTTTTAACTCCTTCTTCATGAGTACCACCATCGTGGGTATTGATATTATTAACAAATGAATAAATGTTGTCATTATAACTAGTATTATATTGCATTGCTACTTCTAAAAATACTCCATCTTCTTCTCCATTTAAATGAATTATATCTTCATGAATAGGAGTTTTTCCCTGATTTATAAATCTAACATACTCGCTAATACCACCTTCATATAAGAAATGTTCACCTGTAGTATCTTCTTCATCTCTATCATCTCTTAAACTAATTGATAAACCTTTATTTAAGAATGCTAGTTCACGAATTCTCACTTTCAATGTTTCATAATCATATATTTCACTATCAAATATTGTTGGATCTGGTTTAAATGTTACAGTTGTTCCTGTTCTGTTAATATCGCATTCTGCTATTACTTTTAACGGTTCAACAGCATGTCCACCATTTTCAAATTTCATATAGTGTACTTTGCCATCTTTATATACAGTTACTTCTAACCACTTACTAAGTGCATTAACAACTGATGCACCAACACCATGAAGCCCACCTGATACTTTATAACCTCCACCACCAAATTTACCACCAGCATGTAATACAGTATAAACTGTCTCTACGGTTGATTTCTTAGTTTTTGGATGTATTTCTACAGGTATACCTCTACCATCATCTTTAACTGTAATAGAATTTCCCTTATTTATAATAACTTCAATATTATTACAATATCCAGCAAGAGCTTCATCTATTGCATTATCTACTATTTCCCATACTAAATGATGAAGGCCTTTAACATCAGTTGTACCTATATACATACCTGGTCTTTTTCTTACTGCTTCTAATCCTTCCAAAACTTGAATATCTGATGCATCATAATGTTCATTTTTTTTATTTTCTTCCATGCTTTCACTTCCTTTAGTTAAAAATTTGGCATTTAAATGCCTAATTTTGAATTTTTTATAAATATGTGTATTCCTATACCTACATATTAATTATATCATAAATTTTTGATTTTTGTGCCTTTTTTATACTTTTTTAATAAAAAAATTAAGTCTAAATGACTTAATTCATTTCTATATTCCCATCACTAATTGTATATACTTTTGAATCTTTTAATATTTTATCATCTATATCATTAATATCAGTTGATGTTATAAATACTTGAATATTATTTTTTAAATATTTAACTATTGCATTTTTCTTACTATTATCTAATTCACTAAATATATCATCTAATAATAATATTGGATATTCGTTTTTCTTTTCTTTGTATAATTCTAGTTCAGAAAACTTTATACATAACACACACATTCTTTGTTGTCCTTGTGAACCATATTCTCTCGCTTCTAAATTATCAATGTGTATTAAAAAATCATCCTTATGTGGTCCATATAATGTTGACCCTATTAATATTTCTCTTTTTAAATTAGAATTTAATTTATTTAGTAATACTTCTTTTATATTTTCATAATTATCTGTGTCTATATTATTTAAATACTCAATATTTACAGTTTTATCTGATATACTTTTACTTATTTTTGACATATACTTATTTAGGTTATTTATATAATCAATTCTATATTTATATATATATGACGCTTTGTCACACAATTGATTGTTTAATATATCTACGTATTCTTTATTTACACTGTCAAAATTAACTGTTTTTAAGTATTCATTTCTTGTTTTTAGTAGTTCATTATAGTCATTTAGATAATATAAATACTTATTATCTAATTGGCCTATCTCAATATTTAAAAATTTTCTTCTTACACTTGGGCTACCTTTTACTAATTCTAAATCATCTGGTGAAAATAATACAACTGACATGTTTGATATATAATCACTTACCCTTTTGGATACTATTTTATTAATAGAAACTCTCTTACCTTTTTGATTCATAACTAGTTCTAAATTCTTAACACCATTATTTGTTTCTATTTTACCATTAATCTTCATAGCACTTTTATTATTAGTTATAAGATTTTTATCTATATATGCTCTATGGGATTTAGTAATAGCTAAAACATATATACTTTCTAATATATTAGTTTTCCCTTCTCCATTATTTCCAATAAATATATTTATATTATTATTAAAATCTAATTTCAGTTTTTCATAATTTCTAAAATTATGTATTTCTAATTTATTTATCTTCATATTATTTACCTAGGCAGAATCTACTAAATATATTATCTATTAATTCATCATCATAACTTTTACCTATTAAATTACCAAGAAGTTCCCATATTCTCTTAATATCTATCTCTATCATATCTACTTCAATATTATTATTTAAAGATTCTTCTATATCATCTATTATACTTAATACTTCTTTTATAGTAGATATTTCTCTAGCATTAGACAAATAATTTAAATCTGACTTTTCTATTTGATCTAGATTAAATAATTCTCTTATTTTATTTTTTAATGCATCTAATCCATTAATTTCAACAGTATTTCCCTTTACTACCTCAAAATCTAAATTCAATTTAGACTTCAAATCCACTTTATTAACAAATATTATTCTTTTTTTATCTTTAGTTGCATCTAATATTCTTTTATCATCATCATTTAATTCTTCATTATTATTTAATACAACTATAACTAAATCTGCTGTATCTATTAAACTTAAAGATTTTTCTACACCTATTTTTTCTACTACATTATCAGTGTCTCTAATACCTGCTGTATCTATTATATTTAATAATATACCATCTATTGATATAGTTCCCTCTACTATATCTCTTGTAGTACCAGCAATATCAGTAACTATCGCTTTATCTTCATCAAGTAATCTGTTTAAAATGCTACTTTTTCCTACATTTGGTCTTCCTACAATTAATGTATTAATACCTTCTTTTATTAACTTGCCATTTTCTGCATCTTTTAATACTCTTTCAAATTCTTTTCTTAATTCTTTAATATTAGTAGAAATCATATTATTCGTTACTACTAATATATCTTCATATTCAGGATAATCTATATTTACTTCTATGTTTGCAATTATATCCATTAATTTATCTCTTAATTCATTAATTCTATTTGAAATATTACCTTTAACTCCATTAAGAGCCATTTTTCTACTTACTTCAGTCTTTGAATTTATTAAATCCATCACACTTTCAGCTTCTATTAAATCTATTCTTCCATTTAAAAAAGCTCTTTTAGTAAATTCACCCGGCTCAGCAAGTCTTGCACCATTTCTCATAAATAATTCAAGTATTCTTTTAGTAGTAGCTATACCACCATGACAATTAACTTCCACTACATCTTCAGTAGTAAATGTTTTAGGTGATTTCATTACACTTACTAATACTTCATCTAATACTTCATTATTTTCTTTAATATATCCATAATGTATTGTATGACTATC
>CACZSX010000064.1 GCA_902783915.1 uncultured Erysipelotrichaceae bacterium
AAAAGAGTTTAAACTCTTTTTTATTTTGCTTCATACCAGTTATTACCAGAAGATATTTCTACTTCAAGTGGTACATCTAATTTATATGTATTTTCCATTATCTTTTTAACTAGTTTTTCTAGTTCTTTCTTTTCTTCTTTTACTACATCAAATATTAATTCGTCATGTATTTGAAGAATCATTTTACTCTTTAGATTTAACTTTTTCATTTCATTATGTAATTCTATCATGGCTTTTTTAATTATATCTGCACTTGAGCCTTGTATTGGCGTATTAAGAGCAATTCTTTCTCCTGATTGTCTTATCATATAATTAGTATTTTTAAGTTCATCAATAGTTCTTTTCCTGTTCATTATAGTACTTACATAACCTTTTTCTTTAGCTATTTCTATTGTATTATCCATATAATCTTTTACACCAGGAAATGCTTCTAAATATCTTTTTATAAATTCTTGCGCATCTTGTATACTCATATCTAAGTTTTCAGATAGACCAAATCCACTTATACCATATAGTATTCCAAAATTAACAGCTTTTGCTTGTCTTCTCATTTCACTATTAACTTCATTTTCATTTACATTAAATATTTCCATAGCTGTTTTAGTATGTATATCCATACCTTTTTTAAATGCTTCAATAAGTTTGGGTACTTTAGATAAGTGTGCAAGTATTCTAAGTTCTATTTGTGAATAATCTGATGACATTATATAATCATTAGATGGTACGAATGCTCTTCTTATTAATTTAGCATATTCATATCTAGTAGGTATATTTTGTAAATTTGGATATGAAGACGATAATCTTCCTGTTCTTGTTAATGTTTGGTTAAATATTGTATGTATCTTACCATCTGTATGTATAAAATCTTCTAGTCCTACTATATATGTACCATATATTTTAGATAACATTTTATATTCTAATATTTTATCTATTATTGGATATTTATCTTTATATTTTACTAAATGTTCTTTATCAGTAGTTCTTTTCTTGTTAGCAGGTACTCCTATTTTATCAAATAAGATATCTCCTAATTGTTTTGGTGAATTAATATTAAATTCACATCCTGCCATATTATATATATCTTTTGTTAATAGTTCTATTTTAATACTTATTTCATCTTTCATCTCATCTAATACTTTTTTATCTACTTTCATACCAGTAAGTTCCATGTCTGCCAGTACATAAGATAAAGGCATTTCAATATTATTAAATAGATCTATACATTCATTTAATTTACCATATAATTCATCTTTAGTTTCATATATAAATTTTGCTTTTTTAACTGCTTCTATAGCAATAGAATTATTATCTTTTTCTTTATATAAAATATCCCAAAATTTAATACCATAGTTATAATTATTTGCTAAATATGCAATATCATCTTTTATATTATAGTTTAATAAATATCCTGCTATCATAGTATCAAAACTATACATACATGTATTTACATTTAATTTTGTTAAAGATACGATTACTTTTTTTAAATCATAAGTATATTTATTTATTTTAGTTAAAAAACTAGGATTTAATTTTAATATATCTATAGGTATAAATCCACTTATATCTTTATTATATATACCCATACCTATTACATTACCAAAGTGATAATTAGGATTATCTACTTCTAAATATACTGCTATATCACTAGTAATATTTAATTCATCAATACTATTAAATATTTTTACTTCTTTAATTTCTTCTTTCTCTTCTACTTTTATATTTTTAATAAATGAATAGAATTCTAACTCTTCATATATTTCTTTTAATCTATTATTTGGCCCCCTATATTTAATATCATCAATTGTAAGATTAAGTGGTACTTCTTTAAATATAGTTGCAAGTTGTTTAGACATAAATGCTGAATCTTTACCATCATTCAATTTATCAAATAATTTGCCTTTTACTTTATCTAAATTAACATATAAGTTTTCTACACTTCCATATTCTTGTAATAACTTTAAAGCGGTTTTTTCACCAATACCAGGTACACCTGGTATATTATCAGATGAATCTCCCATTAATCCTTTTATATCTATCATTTTGTTTGGTTCTACTCCATATATTTCAATAAAAGTATTTCTATCCATCATTATATAATCTTTTGTTTTTAATAATTTAACAATAATATTATCATTTATAAGTTGTAATAAATCTTTATCACTACTTACTATTAAACCATAGTAATTATCATCTTTTTTTACCATTTCAGAAAAAGTACCGATAATATCATCTGCTTCATAACCATCTATTTCAAACCATTTAATACCCATTTCATCAAGCATTTCTTTTGCTACAGGAAATTGTACCTTAAGGTCTTCTGGCATTGCTATTCTTCCTGCTTTATACTCATGATAATTATCATGTCTAAATGTTTTCCCTTTATCAAATGCTACTATAACATATTTTGGTTTTTCTTCACTAATTATTTTATTAATCATATTAGTAAAACCATATAATGCATTAGTAGGAAATCCCTTACTATTTTTCATCATATTTCCTGTATATGCAGTAGCATAATAACTTCTAAACATTAAATTATTACCATCAATCATTACTACTTTTTCCATAATATCACCTATATTTATTATACCAAAAAAATGCAAAATAAAAAACCCGCCAAGGGTTAGTTTTTAAATGGCGGAGCAGGAGAGATTTGAACTCTCGCACCAGTTACCCAGTCTACACCCTTAGCAGGGGCGCCTCTTCAGCCTCTTGAGTAC
>CACZSX010000065.1 GCA_902783915.1 uncultured Erysipelotrichaceae bacterium
ATTTTATTAACAATAGGTTTTGCATTAGTAGTATATTATTTTGCGTTACCGCCAATTAATTTACATGCATTTTCATTCTATATGTATGTCATATTTGTATTGTTATTTTTTATAGCAATAAGTATACCAGATGTAGTTATGAATTTATTTAAAAATAAAAGAATAATAAGAGAAGTAAAATTGGAAAATAAAGTAATTAAATACATGTTTTTTGTAGTAATTGGAATAATACCAGTAATATTATTAATTAACTTGGTATTCTCACCATTATTTAATTCAAAAGCATATTATGAAAGAATAAAAATAAATGAAAATGGTAATTTTACTAAAGATATTAAAGAAGTAGATTTCAGTCATATACCACTTCTTGATAAAGCATCTAGCCAAAAACTAGGAGATAGAACAATGGGTGAAATGACTACATTAGTATCTCAATTCTATGTATCTGATTTATATACTCAAATTAATTATAATGATGAAATAATAAGGGTTACACCACTTGAATATTCTGGATTTATTAAATATCTTACTAATAGAAAAAATGGTATACCAGCATATATAACTGTAAATTCAGTTAATGGTAAGAGTGAACTAAAGAAATTAGATAAAGGTATGAGATATGCACCAAGTGCTCATTTTTTTGAAAATTTAGATAGAAAACTAAGATTATCATATCCAACTAAAGTATTTGGTACTAAAAATTTTGAAGTAGATAATGAAGGTAACCCATATTGGATAATACCAACAATTAAATATACAAGTATTGGATTAAGAAAAGATGTTGAAGGAGTAATTATATTTAATCCTGTAGATGGGTCATCTAAGTGGTATAAAGTAGAAGAGATACCTACTTGGGTAGATCATGTATATAATTCCGATCTAATACTTGAACAAGTTAATGATTGGGGAGCATATAAACATGGTTTCTTTAATACAATATTTGGTCAAAAAGAGGTAGTAGCAACTACTGAAGGATATAATTATACAATATTAAATGATGATGTGTATTTATATACAGGTATTACATCAGTAGTAACAGATGAATCAAATATAGGATTTATTCTTACAAATATGAGAACTAAAGAAACTACATTCTATGAAATAAGTGGTGCGGAAGAATATTCTGCTATGGCTTCTGCAGAAGGGCAAGTACAACAAATGAGTTATAATGCATCATTCCCACTATTAATAAACTTTAATGGAAAACCAACATATTTCCTATCATTAAAAGATGCAGCAGGTCTTGTTAAAATGTATGCATTTGTAGATGTTAAAGATTATCAGAAAGTAGTCGTAACTGATTCATCAAAAGGAATAGATGCAGCAGCATCAAATTATTTGGGTGATGAAAAAGTAGTAGATAAAGATAAGCTAATAATTAAAGAAATAACTATATCTAGTATTAAAGATGTAGTAATAGATGGTAATACTAATTATTATATTGTAGATAACAATAATAATAAGTATACTGTATCAGTTAAAAAGAATAAAGAATTAATACCATTCTTAAATAATGGTGATAAAGTAACAATTACATATGAAGATTCTAAAAAGGTACATGATATTATAGAAATAAAGTGAGAAATCACTTTTTTCTTTTAAATTTATACTTGAAATATTGCTAGTATAAATTGTATAATAGTATGTGTATAGTAGGAGAGTGCTTATGAAGAATAAAAAAGGTTTTTTCTTGGCTGAGACAATAGCTGTAATTGCAGTAGTTGCAGTTGTTTTAGTGTCAGTATTTAAAATTTTTTCTTCAGTATATTTAAATTATAGACAAAGTGAAAAATATAATACAGTAGGAGCAATAAATGCTCTAGCAAATATACAAAAATATTATAATAGTGTGGAAATAATTGATACTTCATCAGTAAATGAAGGAACACCATATATAGAATTAACTAATTATTCTAGATATAATTCCGAATTTTATACTAGATTAAAACAAGAATATAATGTAACAAATGTATATTTAGTAGATTTAGATAATGTAGAAAGTCATCTAAATGAAATGCCTATAAATTTAAGGAGATACATAAAAACATTAATAAATAAAGAAGGTATAGCATTAATAGTAGTAGTAAATAATGATGAATTTTCATATTTAAAATTAAAGCCATTAAGAGGTAAAATATGTACTTTTGATGGTACATTAACCCAAGGAGCAGAATTTACAGATGGGCAATATACATATAGATATATGCAAGAAAGTTCTGCTACTGGATGGACAAGTATAACTAATGATGGATGGGGAGTTGTATTAACAGATAAAAATTCTACAGCACCAATAACGACTAAAATGTGTGCTTATATAAATAATAAACCTATTGTATCTACAAGAGCAATGTTTTATCAGAGTAAAGCAATAAGTATAAATTTGAGCGGTTTTGATACAAGTAATGTGGTGAATATGCGTGGAATGTTTAAAGATTGTGAAGCAACGCGTATAAATTTAGATAATATAGACACAAGTAATGTAACTAATATGATGAATATGTTTCAAAATATAAAAGTAACTACATTAGATTTAAGTGCCATAGATACAAGAAATGTAATAACTATGCAAGGAATGTTTAGAGATAATACTACAATTACAACCTTAGATTTAAGTGGTTTTGATACAAGCAAAGTAACTGATATGAATTCTATGTTTAGAGCTACTGCAATTACAATCCTAGATTTAAGTAGTTTTGATACAAATAAAGTAACTGATATGATTACTATGTTTAGAGATGCTACAATTACAACCTTGGATTTAAGTAGTTTTGATATGTCAAATGTAAGTAG
>CACZSX010000066.1 GCA_902783915.1 uncultured Erysipelotrichaceae bacterium
AAAGGATGACATTCTGAACATTGTTCAACATGTATTTTTTCTTTTGTTGATTTTGTTTTAAATGTAGCTCCACATGCGCATGTAGCAACACTATCTACATAATTAGATTGATACTTACTCATATTTACTCTCCTTCCGCCATGACTAATTTTAGTCATAGAAATTTAAAAGTCTTACATATTATAACAACAATTTTTATATTTATCAACTACTATTTACATATTTTTTAATATTTCATTAGAAATTAGTTTGTATCCATCTTTATTAGGATATATATTATTAATATTATATATTAGATGCTTATTATTTTTAAATAAATTATATAGGTCCACATATTTTACATTATATTTATTACATGTTTTTATTAATTTATTATTAGCATATTCTATATATTTATCTAATTCTTTACTATTTACTGCATTATAAAATCCGAGAAAATATATGCTGTTTTGATTAATTTTTCTAATTAAATTTAACAAATAATCAACATTATATATTATTTCATCTATATAATTATATAAATCTCTTTTGTCTGTATTGTATTTATTATATATTTCATTTAAACCAGCTGATATTGTAATTAAATCTGAGTTTTTTAATGCATTTTGTATGGTTATTTCTTTTTCTTCATTATTTTCTATTTTTCTAATTAAATCTGTAACTCTAATATCAGTATCTGAAAAATCTTTTGTATAGTATTTTAATTTATTATTTTTTTCTAAATATTCTTTTATAAAATCACTATAACCAATATCTTCATAATTATTTGAATTAATTCCTTTACCTAATTCATCACCTAATGATATATAATATATTTTATTACTTTTTGTATAATTTATTATTAATATAGTTATTAGAAATATTATGGGTACTACTAATAATTTTAATAATTTCATTTTTTACCTCCAAAAAAAGAAATATAACTATTAAATTATATTTCTTCTTTCGTTATTTTAGCACCTACATTTGATAATTTTTCTATTATATTTTCATATCCTCTTAATACATGATCTATATCTTCAATAGTAGTTCTTCCTTCTGCAATTAATCCTGCTATAACCATACATGCACCTGCTCTTAAATCTGTTGCTTTTACTATTTCTCCATATAATTTTGTTTTACCTTTTATATTTATTGTTCTATTATTAATTTCAATATTTGAACCCATTTTATTTAAATATTCAACATTATTAAATCTATTTTCATATATTGTTTCTGTTAAATGAGATATTCCTTTACATTGCGTTAATAATGCTGTTAAAGGTTGTTGTAAATCTGTTGCAAAACCAGGGTATCCTTTAGTAATAACATCAATTGCTTTTAAATTATTTGATTTGTTAGTAATTACATAATTATCAAATATTTCTATATTAGCATTTGCTTCTTTTAATTTATCTAACAATGATTCTATATGTTCTGGTATTACATTATCAATTTTTAAATTTTTCCCTAATAATGTCCCTATTATTACATATGTTCCAGCTTCTATTCTATCTGGTATTACATCAATTTCTGCCTTATGTAAATGTTTTACACCTGTTATTGTTATTGTACTTGTTCCTACACCTTCTATTTTAGCTCCCATTTTGTTTAAAAAATCAGCAATATTATTTATTTCTGGTTCTTTTGCAGCATTATTTATTGTTGTTACTCCTTTTGCTCTTACAGATGCAAATATAGCATTTACTGTTGCTCCTACACTTGGCATATCAAGATTAATTTCTGCACCTATTAATTCCTCTGCATCTATCTTATATTTATTATCTTCTTCTACTATTGTAGCACCAAGTGCTCTAAAACCTTTTAATGTTTGATCTATGGGTCTTTTTCCTATATTACATCCACCTGGAAAATACATTTCAACATGTTTATATTTACCTAGTAATGCAGACATAAAGTAATATGATGCTCTTAATTTTTTTGATATTTCTTCTGGAATCTCTTTATTATCTATATTACTTGCATCTATTATTATTTTATTGTCTTTTCTATCTATTTTTGCATTTAAATATAAAAGTATTTCTTCTAATGCCTCAATATCTGAAATATTTGGGACATTATTTATATTTACTTCTTCATCACAAAGAATAGATGCTGGAATAAGAGCTACAGCGCTATTTTTAGCACCACTTATTTTTATTGTCCCCTTTAATTCTCTATTTCCATCAATTATTATTCTTTTCATACTTCCTCCAATATATATTATACATTTGCCTAATATATGTGTCTAATTATATATTAGCACGAATTAAAGTAAATAAAAAGTACTAGATATCTAGTACTTTATTTTTTTATTTTATTATATAAGTTTTTTGTGCTGCATATAAATCAGCTACAGCGTCATCTACTCTGTTATCTACTTCTGTTTGTATACCTAATTGATGAACACTAGGATTTGCTTCTATACCAAGATATCTTTGTTCTTCAACAGTTGACATTCCTGCTAATGCAAACATTTGATCTTCTGTATAAACTTCTCTTTCTATACAATTTTCATCAGTCCATACGTATTCAGTAGTACCATTTTTACCTGGTCTTGGAAGATATACTTTCTTTTCAACATCATCAGCAAAATATCTATAATATAAATCATATTCTCTTGGAGTAGTTTCTGATGTTTTTCTTGTAATATAACTCCATTGAGGAATTGTATTATTTACTTGTTGAAATATAGTTGCTATAGTCCATCTAGCACCTGCATTCATTTCTAGAAAATCTGAATCATTTACTGTTCCAAATTCATAATGTAATAATTGATCTACAGCACCTTTGTATTCACTTGAAAATTTATTAACTTTTGCCCATTCTGATTCATCAAGAATTTGACCATTCATTGGTTCTCCAACAGATTCATTCATTGCATTTCTTGCAACTACCATAGCATTATGTATTAATACTCTATCTTTTTGACTTACAACATAACTTGATAAATCAATCATATCTTCAGTTTTAGTTTCAGGATTTAAGTTTCCTGTTATTAATAAACTTAATGCTTGTAATACTTCTGTCATCTCAGCATGTGCATTTTCTGCACTCATTTCTTGCATTCTTGTAGGATAAACACCATTAATTAGTTCTACAACTTCTAATGCTAAATCCTTATTCCAGTTAATATTTACTATTTGTTGATATCTTAAAACAAATGAGTTTTTATCAAGTGTTTCTTGATATAATCTTTCAGCAGCTTCTGTAAAATCATAATTTGTTCTTTCAATTTGTCCTACTTCACTAACTGAATTATCATCATAATCATATCCTAAAGATCCATTCTTTCTTAAAAGATCTTCCATCACTGCTACTTGTTCTTCTAATTCAGCAATTCTTTCTTCATTATTATTATTGTTTTTTGCACATCCTGTAAGACTTGCTGAAATTATTCCAGCAGCTACTAATGCACTTATTCTTCTTTTTAAATTCATATCCATAAAAATCCCCTTCCTTTTTTTGATATGCTGCATATTATACACATTTTTAAAAATTTGTCAAGTTTTGATATAAAAAAATAAAAAAGTAAGATTTTTAATCATCTCACTTTTTATTAGTCTACACTTAATAACTCTTCGCTTGTTGCTTCAAACTTTTCAGCTATTCCTGGGTATATACCCATTTCATGAATATTAGGATTTGGTTCTATTTTATTTTCTAATAATGATAAACCTGCTAATGCAAATATATCATCTTTTGAATATACATTACCTGTTTTTCCTTCATAATATGCTATACCATTTTCATTAATTATAGGAACATATATTTTACTTTCTATAATATCTGCAAAATATCTATAGTACATCTTTTTAATTACACCTGCTACTTCTATATCTATTGAACTTTCTTCTGGTATTAATTTATTTACTAATTCAAATATTGAAATAATTATCCATCTCGTATTTTTATTCATTGATAAGAATTCACTATCATTTATAGTTTTAAATTCATAATTTAATAATTGATTAACAGCGCCTTTGTATTCATTAGTAAACTTGTTTACAGTTGAATACATAGATTCATCTAATGTTTGCATAATTGTTAAATCTCCAACCAACTCATTTACTGCATTTTTTGCTACTATCATAGAATTATATATTAATGTTCTATCTTTTAAACTATCAATATAACTATGCAAATTTATCATATTTTCTTGATTAGTATTAGGATTTAAATTATCCATTACTATTAAAATTATTGCTTGTAATAATTTTTTTATTTCAGCAACAGAATTATCTAAATTCATATTTTTAATTGAATTGGAATACGAACCATTTATTAATTCTATTAATTGTAATGCACTATTTTCATCCCAAGCCATATTTATTACTTGTTGATATTTTAATAAACATGAATTTTTATTTATAATTTCTTGATATAATTTTTTAGAATTATCTACATATTGTCTATTTATAAATATGTTATCACTTTTTTCTTGCTTTCTTGCTTTCTTATTTTTTGATATATAATCATCTGCAAAAATAGTTAAATCTGCTAGAATAGCAACTATTCCTTTTTTTAATTTTTCATTTAATGTATTTTTTCTTAATTCTTTTTGTTCTTCACTAATACTACTAATATTTGTAACAATTCTTTCTTTTGCTAACCTATTTTGTGCTTCTAAATTACTTTTAACTACTTCTTCATTAGATAAATCAAATATTACTTGTGTATTATCTTCATAAAATATTTCTATTCCATCTTCTACTTTTTCATATTTTATAATTTTTTTCATGTTTGCAATTATTTGCTTTTCTTCTTCTTCACTATATGGGACTACAATTACTGGGGCATCAGTTGGATTTCCTGTATATTTAAAAGTCTCTAAATTTTCAGGATCATTTACTATCATTACAATTTCTTTATCACTATGATTGTATAATATAACGTCAGAAAACTCGAAATCTTTTCCTTGTATTGTTTTCATAAATTGTCCCCTCTTTTCTTTTTTCACAAATATGCAAACTATTATACATATATTATAGCAAATAAAAACTTTTTTGTATATTTATTTTATTTAAATATTTTATTTATAAAATCTTTTAGAAAAAAACTATATTCTACTTCTTTGGTTTCTTCTGCTTCTATTAAGCATATAGGTGGAAATAATATACACCACCAATTATTACCTTTGCCTTCTCCTAGTGTAACTAATAGTGATTCATAATTACCAGCTTTATATTTTTTACCATTATATTCTTTTTCTGGGAAATAGTTTAAACCATAATTAATAGAATATGTATATTCTTCATTTAAATCATTATCTATTATATTTTTTAAATTAGTAATATTATTTTTTACTACGTTTCTAGCTTTATCAACATCTTTTACATTTTTCAACAATTCATATAGTTCTTTTCTTAAGTCATTACTTATAATTTCTTTTACTTTTTGATCATGATTACTATTACTATTTGCTATTACTCTAATTCTTAATAAATTATCTTTATTACTATAATTTATAATATAAAATAATAATAAAACAATAATTATATATATTATTTTTTTCATAAAAAAATCCACCTTTCATTTTAATGATGGGTGAATTATTTATTATTTATTCATTATAAAAATCATTCTATCTCTATTTTGCATATCTTTTTTACATGTTATTTTAATATTTTTTAAATACTTATTAGCAATATTCATTATATCTTTTTTTTGCTTTTTTCCTATTTCAAATGCAATTAAGAATTCATTATTAAGATTTTTACTAATATTTCTAAGTATTTCCTCATAATAATATAAACCATTATTATCTGCATATAATGCTATACTAGGTTCATTATTTTTTACAATATCCATTATTTCTTCATTATACGATATATATGGTGGGTTACTAATTATCACATCATATTTATCATTTATTTTTTTTAATAAATCACTTTGTATTACTTTTATATTTAAATTTTTACTATTTTCTTTTGCTACTTTAAGTGCTTTCCTAGATATATCTGATAAAGTTACATCAGCAGCTATTTCTTTTTTTAAAGTAATACCTATGCAACCAGAACCTGTACATAAATCTAATATTGAGACCTTTTTATTAAATTTTTCTTTTATTAATTTTATAGTATTTTCTACTAATTCTTCTGTTTCAAATCTTGGAATTAATACATTTTTATTTACCTTATATGTATAACCATAAAAATCAACATTACCTACTAAATATTGTACAGGTATTTTCCTTGCTTTAATTACTATTTTTTTTAAATTACTTATTATTTTTTTAGGTACTTCATTATTTATATCTACTTTATATTTATATTTTAATAAGTAATTAAAATTAGATATATCTTCTTTATCAATTTGTTTTATTAAATCATTATAGTTCATTTTTTTCTAATTTTCTCTTTTGATCTTCTAATATAAGAGCCTCTATAACTTCATCTAATTTACCTAACATTACTCTATCTAATTGCATTAATGTAAAGTTAATTCTATGATCAGTTAATCTATTTTGAGGAAAATTATATGTTCTTATCTTTTCAGATCTATCTCCTGTACCTATTTTACTTCTTCTTTCTGCCCCTTCTTTTTCCTCTTTTTCTCTAAGTTTCATATCATATAATCTTGTTTTTAATATTTTTATTGCTTTTTCTTTGTTTTTTATTTGACTTCTTTCAGTTTGTGAATAAACAATTATACCAGTTGGTATATGTGTTAACCTTACTGCTGAATCTGTTGTATTTACACCTTGTCCGCCACTACCACTACTTCTCGTAATATCTACTCTTACTTCACTCATATCAAGTTCAAAATCTAATTCTTCTGCTTCTGGCATTACTACAACAGTTGCTGTGGATGTATGAACTCTACCTTGAGTTTCCGTAACAGGGACTCTTTGTACTCTATGAGCACCACTTTCATATTTTAATTTTGAATATGCACCTGTTCCTTTAATCATAAATTCTACTTGTGCATATCCTCCGCTAGTACCTCTTACTTCATTTATAAGTTCATGACTCCATCCTTGACTTTCTGCATATTTAATATACATATTGTATAAATCACCTGCAAAAATATTTGCTTCATCTCCTCCTGCTGCACCACGTATTTCTATTATTACGTTTTTATCATCATTTGGATCTTTTGGTATTAATAATATTTCCAATTTTTGTTCATAATCCAACTTTGATTGTTCTAAATTTGCAAGTTCCTCTCTTGCAAATTCTCCTAAATCTTTATCATTTAACATTTCTTTAGCATCTTTAATACCATCTAGAACATTATTATATTCTTTATATACTTTTACTATTTCTTCTAATGAGCTTAATTCTTTAGAAAGTTCTGTAGTCTTTTTTATATCTCCTAATACTTCATCAGTAGATAATTTTTCTTTAATTTCATTATATCTAGCTACAATTTGATTTAATCTTTCTATCATATTAAACTCTCCTTAAAGATTTTCTTCTTCTTCCATTTCTTCTTCTGAAAGTATTGTTAAATCTTCCATTTCATCATCTAAATCTTCTTCTACATCTTCTAAAGCTTCTGCATCATCTAAAACAGCCTCATCTTCAATTTCAGTCATTTCTTCATTTTCTTCATCCATATCTTCATATGACTCAATGTCATCATCGCTTTCATCATCTACAATCATCTTTACAGAATGATTTTCTGTCAAATCCCATTTACCTTCTATAAGTATAAATCTTTTATCTAAATTAAGAGATGTATAAAAATCTCCTATTAAATTTTCAAAAGCATTATCCTCATAATCTAATAGTTTACATACCTTTTTTAACAAATCAATTGTGTTATAAGTCTTTTTATCACTTTTAATAATATTATAAGCAATATCTAAATGTGATAATTTTTCTAATTCATCTTTTGTCATTTTCTTTAAATTCATACTTTCCTCCTACATTTTTTCTAGTGCTTCTACACCAATTAAATTTAAAGCATTTTTTAATGTTATTTTTACAGTTTTTATTAAATTTATTCTTTCACTTGTATAATTTATGTCATCTGAAATAATTTTTTCGTGTGCATAATATGAATGAAATAAAGTTGCAAGTTCATACACATAATTTGTTATTAAATGTGGCATTTGCTTAATTGCTGCTATTTCTACTACATTTTTAAATTCATATACCTTATTTAATAAATCAAAAGCATATGTTGATTCGATTGTCTTATATTCATTTACTTCTTTAATATTTTTTATACTATTTAATATTGAACATATTCTTGCATGAGCATATTCAACATAATACACTGGATTTTCATTACTCTGTTTTGTTGCAAGTGTTATATCGAAATTCATTTGTGTATCTAAACTCTTATTTGCAAAGAAATATCTTGATGCATTTATACCTACTTCTTCTATTAATTCTGTTATTGTAATGGTTTTACCCGTTCTTTTACTCATTTTTATTTCTTCGCCATCTTTTATAAGTTTAACCATTTGTAAAAGTTTTACATCTAATTTATTTTTATCATATCCAAGTGCTTCTATTGATGCCTTAAGTCTTGGTACATATCCATGATGATCTGCTCCAAAAACATTTATTAATTTATCATAACCTCTATCAAGTTTATCTAAATGATATGCAATATCTGGAGTAAAATAAGTATATGTTTTATCATTTTTTACTATAACTCTATCTTTATCATCACCATATTTTGAAGTTTTTAGCCAAATAGCTCCATCTTCTTCAAATATATTTCCCTGATCTTTTAATATTTTTAAACATTCTTCTATTCTTCCAGACTCTCTTATTTTCTTTTCACTAGTCCATACATCAAATTCAACTCTGAAATTTTTTAAATCTGTTTTTATTCTATCTAATAAAAGATTTACACCTAGCACTGTAAAATATTCTATTTTTTCATTTATTTTAGTATTTTTATATTCATCATATATTTTTTTTGCAATATCTATTATTTCTTCACCATGATAACCATCTTCAGGCATTTTAGTATCTATACCGCAAATATTATCATACCTTGCTTTTATTGATTTTCCTAAGTTGTTTATTTGATTACCACCATCATTTATATAGTATTCTCTTGTAACATTATAACCTGCAAAAGACATTATCCTAGATATATTATCTCCATATGCAGCACCCCTTGCTGTTCCAACATGAAGTATTCCAGTAGGATTAGCACTTACATATTCTATATTTACTTTTTCATTATTACCTATATTACTTCTTCCATAATTACTATCTAAATTTATTATTTCATTTATACTATTAAGTAAATATTTTTTATTTAAATAGAAATTAATAAATCCAGGTCCTGCTATATCTATCCTATCTATTATATTTCCTTTTTCTATATTAGTTACTAATTCTTCTGCTATAATTCTAGGATTCCTTTTTAATACTTTTGTTAATTCCATTGCAACATTAGTAGAAAAATCGCCATTTTTTTTATCATTTGGTATTTCAATAATATAGTTAACTTTTTCAATATTAGATAGTTTTAAAGCTTTATCTACTATTTTATATAGTTTTTCTTTTGTATCCATATTATCACTCCATTAATAATAATTTATATTCAAATATTCCAATTGTCTTATTATCATTAAATATTTCATAATTTATATATATACGATTTTCTTCAATTTCTAACTTTTTTGTATAAACCATTATATCTAAATTTAATCCTATTGAATTTACTTGATACTTACATTTTATTTTTTCATTTAATTCAAATGTTAAATTTAAATCATATTCATCATTTTTTCTATGCATTAATATCTTATTATTCAATATTTTTATTTCTACTTTTAAATCTTCTTCTACATATTTTATTATTCCTTCTTTTTCATCATAATCTGCCAATGCTTCAATTGTTGTTGTTTCATTGTCATTATTTGATAAAACGGAATAAATTTTTACTTTTTTCATAAAATCACCTAAATAACACGCTTCATTATAGCATATTTTATATAAAAATACACAAAAAGTTTAAATTTTTACTTTTTTCATTGAAAGTATATCATATTTTTTTAATATTGTTATATTTTTTTTCTTTTTTTTCATAATAAAATTGACGAGGTGTCAAAATGAAATTATTAAAAAAATTTGTATATTTTATATTTGTATCTTGTATTGTAATAACTATTTTCTTTGTTGGACTATATATTTATGCTTTAAGTCTACCAAAAATAGATATTAATAATATAAATAATGTAACAATTTATGATAATAAAAATGAGATTATTTTTAATGGGAATGGCAATAAAGAATGGATTTCATTAAAAGATATATCTCCATATTTAATAGATGCCACTTTAAGTACAGAAGATAAAAGATTTTATACACATCCTGGATTTGATTTTTTAAGAATTATGAAATCTATATATGTAAATATTACAACAAAAAATTTATCACAAGGTGCTTCTACCATTACACAACAATTAGCAAGGAATTTATTTTCTAATTTTGACAAAACTTGGAATAGAAAATTAAAAGAAGCCTGGTATGCTTTTAGGTTAGAAATTAATTACTCTAAAGATGAAATATTAGAAGCCTATTTAAATACTATTAATTATGGCAATGGCGTATATGGAATAGAAAATGCATCTTATTATTATTTTAATAAAAGTGCAAAAAATTTAAATCTTGCTGAAGCATCAATGCTTGCAGGTATACCAAAAGCTCCAAATGTATATTCTCCATTAAATAACGTAGATATTGCTAAAGAACGACAAAGTGTTATTTTAAATAATATGGTATTAAATAATAAAATTGATAAAGATGAAATGGATGATGCATTTGAAACTGAACTTATTTATGTTGGTAAAAAACAAAAATTAAATTTATCTACTTTAATGTATTATAAAGATGCTGTTATAAATGAATTATATGATATTAAAAGTATTCCTGAATCATATATTGATAAAGGTATAAAAATATATACCTCACTAGACATTGACGCACAAACTAGTCTTGAAAATAATATGGTTAAATATATTAATGATGATAAATTACAAGTTGCAAGTATAATGATGAATCCTAATAATGGAAGTATAATTGCCCTTATAGGTGGTACAAATTATATAAAATCTGAATACAATAGAGCAATAAGTTCTAAAAGACAAGTTGGTTCTACTATGAAACCTTTTTTATATTACTCTGCTCTTGAAAATGGATTTACTGCATCTACAACTTTTTTATCTGAGTCAACAACATTTACATTTAGTAACAATGATACTTATTCTCCACAAAATTATGGTAATTTATATCCTAATAACAAAATATCAATGGCTGCAGCAATTGCATATTCAGATAATATATATGCTGTTAAAACTCATTTATTTTTAGGAGAAGATATGCTTGTAGATATTGCTAAAAGAGTTGGTATTCAAGAAAAATTAGATAAAATTCCATCTCTTCCACTTGGAACAATTGAAATTAATATAATTGATTATTTAGGTGGATATGCT
Organism: uncultured Erysipelotrichaceae bacterium; assembly: GCA_902783915.1. Taxonomy (GTDB): domain Bacteria; phylum Bacillota_I; class Bacilli_A; order RF39; family UBA660; genus CAG-1193. Next base: position 11,390 of record CACZSX010000066.1, read on the forward strand.
ACTTTTGCTAATGGTGGTTATAAGATTAAACCTCATTTAATTGAAAAAATTGAAGATATAAAAGGCAATATATTATATGAATTTAATTATGATAAAGAAATGGTTTTAAATAAGAGCTTAGTATTTATATTAAATGAATTATTAACTGGTACATATGATTTAAATATGATTAATTATAACTATCCTACATGTTCTTCTTTAACTAATATTCTTACAAATAAATATGCTTTAAAAACGGGTACTACTGATACTGACGCATGGACCATTGGATATAATAAAAATATTTTAATAGGTGTTTGGACTGGCTATGATGATTCAAGTGAAATTACTATGGATTCTATAAAATCTTCTAAAAATATCTGGGCATATACTATGGAAGATTATTTTAAAGATAAAGATGCTGAATGGTATGAAATACCGGATAATGTTGTTGGGGTATTAATAAATCCTATTGATGGAACTCTTGCATCAAAAAAAAGTAAAAACAAAAAGATTCTGTACTTTATTAAAGGTACAGAACCAATTAAATAACATTTACTATTCTTTTTACAGGAGTTGCACTACTATAAGTATAATTTACTTCATACTCTCCTATTTTATTTTTATCAAAATTTGTTGATATATTAGAACCAGGTAATTCCAATACTCCTCTTCCCGGAACAGCAACATATGCACCTAACTCAACATATTCACTTCCTTTATAAATAGATATTTGTGAACTACCATTTAAAAATATTACACTTTGTTGAGTTTTTGTATATTTTGATTTTATTATTTCATCTATATTGGCAATTAGTATTATATTAGCAGTGTTATCTTTAATATTTTTACTTTCAATTAATCCCTTATTTATTAATTGATTTATAGTTATAGTGTCAACTCCTATTGAATTAATATTTGATAATTCATTTTTATAATTTTCAACAAATAATATAGCTGCTTCTTCTAACATTTGTGCTGTCCTTTCATCACCAAATTTATTTGCATCTTTTAAATTTTTATCCACTTTTACTACTACTATAGTAATAGTTACTGCTAAAATTATTATTACTGCTAATAATTCTATTAAAGTAAATCCTCTTTTCATATATTCCCTCTATTCATAAACTATTATATTTCTAGTAATAGATCTTTCTCCATGTGTATATGTTAATACATAAGTACCAACTTCATTTATATTTACAGTACCAGTTACTATTGGAGTTACACTAGAACCAGTACTTGATGTAGCTAAAACTCCCGGATCTTCAAAATTTGATCCCTTTTTTATATGCATATTAAATGGACCATTTAGTTCTATCTTTGATTTATTTTTTTGATTAATATCATAAGTTGAATTTATTTGACCATTTTCATTTCTTGTAACATAAACTGTATCTTGCAATGATAATGCTTTTTTAGTTGTTGGATCTACTAATGAATTGTTAAATTTTTCTTCTTTTATTAATGTTTCTAAAGTTACATATATATTATCGTTTCTAGAAAAATTATCTAAATTTTTACTATTATCAATAACATAACTTTTTGCTGCCAACTCAATAGATTTAATTAAAGTTTCTCTTCCTTTTTCTTTAGTTTCATTTATTTTTTTTACAGAAATATTTATTGTTATTGTAGCTATTATTGATAATATTGCTACTGCTGCTAATAACTCTACTAATGTAAATCCCTTTTTTACCATTATTTACACCTCTTATCATATAAAGATTATATATCAAAAAAAAGAAATAGACAACTATTTATCTATTCTTATAATAATCTCATATGAATTTTCTAAATTCTTTTCTTCTTTTGTAATAAAAGTTCCTTGTAATTTAATTTCTTCTATTCTTCTATTAATTAAATCCACTGCGCTTTGTACTTTATAAGGTAATGTTTCTTTTTTTGTCATATCATCTGGAACATTTAAATCCATGAAAAATTTATTTTCAGGTCTAGAACTATCACTTGACATTAAATTTGGTGCATTAACTGGTTTTTCTTCTTTTAATATTATATCTTGTGCATTATTTTTTATTTGATTTATATCTACATTCATTCCATTATTAAATGTTTGATTGTTTTCTACCACTTCTTGTTGTGGTGGTGTGCTTAATACAGATGGATTTATTATACTTTGAATATCTGTTGTATTATCTACATTATTATTATTTTGTTGTTGTGTATCTAAATTATTAACTTTAAATATATCTAGAGATGAATTATTTTGTTGTACACTATTCATATTATTAATTAAATTCATTTGTGGATTTGTATTAGTAGGAGTATTTGGTAATATTACCTCTGGTGTACTCATATATGGATTATTATTAGTTGCTATCTGTGGTTCTACTTGTAATGGTGTTTTAAATATATTATTTTCATTATTTATATTATTACCATTATTCATGTTTTCTTTTTCTACTCCTATACCAAATTTTTCTTTTATTAAATCATCAGTTTGTCTTACAGTAAGTCTTTTTTCAATTATTTCACTTAATATATTTCTTTGATCTTGTTTAGATTCTATTCTTAATAAACTTCTTGCATGTCTTTCTGATATTTTACCATTTAATATTGCTTCTTGAACTACTACATCTAGATTTAATAATCTTAACTTATTAGCAATATTTGATTGACTTTTTCCCATTTTTCTAGCAAGTTCTTCTTGTGTCAAATATCCCTTATCTAATATTTTTTTATAAGATTTTGCTTCTTCAAGTGGAGTCATTTCTTTTCTTTGTATATTTTCAATAACAGCTACTTCCGCACTTTCATTATCATTTAAGTTCATAACAATACATGGAACTTTATTCATCCCAATAATTACTGCTGCTTTATATCTTCTTTCACCAGCTATTATTTCATATTTATCTTGTAATTTTCTTACTACAAGTGGTTGTATTATTCCATGTTCTTTAATAGAATTAGCAAGTTCATTTAAAGCTTCTGCATCAAATGTTAATCTTGGTTGAAATCTATTAGGAATAATATCTTCAACTGAAATTTCTATAATTTCTTTATTTAAAGTTTCATTTATACTTTCATTCATAAACTTCCCACCTTTATTCTTCATATATAATGATACTAAAAAAAAAGACAAATTGCAATATGTCTTTAATTTATCTAATTTTTTTCTTTTGTTCTTCTACCATTCTGTTTAAATTACCATTTGCAAATTCAAATAATCCACAACCATCATTTTCTATTTTTAAATATTGAATCCATTCTTCTTCACATATATTAATCCATTTTTTCATTCTTAAATTATATTCTAATCTTAATATATCATGATGACTACAAATTTCAATATTTGAATTAGAATTTAATGTTTCTAATTTCTTTATTTTATTTTTTAATAATACTAATTTTAATTTTGATTTTAAACCTAATCTTGTAATTTTTCTTAAGACTTCTAACCTTTCATAAGTATATTCTTCTTCCATACCACTATCTCCTATTTTAATGGTTTTTTAATTATCTTATCATAACTTCTAGGATACATAATATTTATATCTTTTATCTTTTTAATTACTACTAAATTTCTAATACTATTTTCTATTGGTAATTTAAATGATATTATTCTTTCTAATTTTGAATTTAATTTATCTAAAAATTCTATATTTTTTATTTCATCGTCTATATTAGCCTTCATAGGTATAAAATATCCATTTATTTTTAATCCTGGTATACATAATTCACTAATAATATTTAATTTAGATACTGCTCTACATGTTATTAGATCATACTTATTTCTATTATTTCTAATAAAATTTTCTGCTCTATCATGTATTGCTTCTATATTTTTTAATTTTAATTCATTAATTACTAATTTTAAAAATTCTATTCTTTTATTTAGTGCATCTACTAAAGTAATATTTAAATTTGAAAATACTATTTTAAGTACTATTCCTGGAAAACCTGCTCCTGTACCTATATCACAAATATTTAAATTTTGATTTAAATTTATTGCTTTTATTAGAGTAATACTATCATAAAAATGTTTTAAATATACTTCTTTTTCTTCTGTTATCCTTGTTAAATTTATTTTTTTATTCCATTCAAGTAAAAGATTATAGTACTTATCTAATTGTTCTAATTGTAATTTAGTTAACTTTACATTTATTTTTTTTAATTCTTCTAAAAATTCATCTTTATTCATTCTTAAAGTACCTCTTCATGTATACAGTTAATATCGATATATCACTAGGATTTACACCACTTATTCTCATTGCTTGACCTAAAGATGTTGGTCTTACTTCTTTCAATTTTTGTCTTGCTTCGCTTGCTAAATTAATAATTTTATCATAATCAATACTGTCTGGTATTTTTTTATATTCTAATTTAAGCATTCTTTCTGCTTCTTTAGTTATTTTTTTGATATATCCTTCATATTTTAATATAATTTCTACTTGTTCTAATTCTTCATCTGTATATTCTTTATCTAAATAAGTAATTATATTTTCTATTTTATTTTCAGGTCTTTTCAAATAAGTTATTGCTTCTATTTTATCTATTTTTATAGTATTTAAGTATTCAAGTAAATGATTTATATTTTCTTTTTTCTTTTTAAATTTAGAATATCTATCTTCATCAATCATACCTGCTTTATATCCATAATCAGTAAGTCTTAAATCAGCATTATCATGTCTAAGTAATAATCTATATTCTGCTCTTGATGTAAGAAGCCTGTAAGGTTCTTTTGTTCCCTTTGTTACTAAATCATCAATTAATACTCCTATATATGCTTCGTTTCTTTTTAAAATTAAAGGTTTCTTATTTTCTAATTTTAAACTTGCATTTATACCAGCCATTAATCCTTGACATGCAGCTTCTTCATATCCACTTGTACCATTTATTTGACCAGCTGTAAATAAATTTTCTATTATTTTTGTTTCAAGTGATGCATTTATTTGAGTTGGATATATTGCATCATATTCTATTGCATATGCATATTTTTTTATAATTGCATGTTCTAAACCTGGTAAACTATGTACCATATCCTCTTGTATATCTTTAGGCATACTTGTTGAAAAACCTTGAAGATATATATCATCATAATATTTACTTTCTGGTTCAAGAAATAATTGATGCTTATCTTTATCTTTAAATCTAACCATTTTATCTTCTATTGATGGACAATATCTTGGACCAACTCCAGTAATATCATCAAGTCCTCCATACATACTTGATTTATTTAAATTATCTAATATTATTTTTTTAGTTTTATCAGTTGTATATATTAGATGGCATGGTTCTTGATTATTAACATCATAATATATTTCGTTATCAAAACTAAAAGTATATGGTTCAGGGTCCCCTTCTTCTCTTTTAGTTTTACTAAAATCTATACTACTTCTTTCTATTCTTTGAGGTGTTCCTGTTTTAAGTCTTAATATATTAAATCCATATTTTTTTAAATTATCACTTAAATGTTTAGAATTTTTTTCATTATTTGGACCACTACTAGTTCTAGTATTACCTACTAATATATCACTTTTTAAATATGTACCAGTAGTTAAAATAACAATATTAGATGTTATTTTAGTACCATCTTCTAATACTATTCCTTTAACTGTATTATTTTCTATTATTAAATCTTCTACCATACCCTCTAATAATTTTAAATTAACTTGTTCTTCTAAATGTCTTTTCATTTCTTTAGGGTATGTTATTTTATCAGCTTGTGCTCTAAGTGATTTTACAGCTGGACCTTTTGATTTATTTAACATTTTTTGTTGTAATAATGTTTTATCTGCACATTTTCCCATATATCCACCAAGTGCATCTATTTCTCTTACTACTATTCCTTTAGCAGATCCACCTATTGATGGATTACATGGCATTGTAGCTATATTATTTATATTACCTGTTACTAATAATGTTTTATGTCTTTTAGATGCTGCTAATGCTGCTTCACAACCAGCATGTCCACCACCCACTACAATTATTTCGTAATCCATAAAATCACCTCACTCGGTGGTATTATATCACAAAATAAAAAGAATAGTTAAACTATTCTAAAATGTTTTTATAGGTAATACAAGTTGAATTAAATTTTCATCTTCTTTATTTTTAACAATAATAGGTTTTATTTCACTATTAAGCTTTATTTCTACATTTTCACATTTAAGTGTTCGAAGTGCATCTAACATATATTTAGATGAATATGCAATATTCATATCAACTTTATTATCTTTCTTAATTTTTATTGTTTCTTCCATCTTACCTATTTCTTGTGATGTAGAACTTAATATTATACTATTATCTTTTAATTCCATTTTTACTAAATTCTTATCTTTTTCTGATGTTAATAATGAAACTCTGTCAATAGTATTAAATAATTCTATTAAATTAACAGTTATTGTTACTTCAAATTTATCTGGTATTAATTTTGAAGTATCTGGATAACTATTATTTAATAATCTTGATTGATATAACATATCTTCAGTTTTTATAAGAATATTATTTGAAAATATATGTAATTCTATATTTTTTTCTTCTTCATTTAATATTTTAGTTAATTCTATTAAATTTCTTCCTGGTACTACTATATTTATTTTAGTATTTATCTTTTCATCTAAATATACTATTTTTTTTGCTAATCTATATGAATCTGTTGCTATACATTCAAGTTTATCATCTTCTATTTTAAAATTTATACCAGTAAGTACAGGTCTTGATTCTTGAGAAGATACTGCAAATGATGTTTGATTAATTATATTTTTTAATACTTGTTGATTTAGTACAATTGGTTTTTCACTTAAATCAAACTTAATATTTGGAAATTCATTAACATTCATTCCATTAAGAGTATATTCACCTCTTTCAGTAGATATTATTATTTTTAAACCATCTGTTTCTATAGATAATGTTTCATCATCTAATTTTCTAATAATTTCTAAAAAATATCTTCCTGGTAATATAATAGAACCAGTTTCTACTATTTCTTTAATTTGTTTCTTTTTAATAAATGTTTCTATTGCTATATCATCATTAGATGTTGTTAAAAATAAACCTTCCTTAGTTAAATCAAATTTTATACCACTTAATACAGGAACTATATTTTTAGTAGATATAGCTTTTGATACAATATTTAATTTTTCATTTAATATTTGTTTTTTAATAATTAATTTCATAAAAACCTCCATTTTTTTTTATTTATTAATTTGTTTTTAATATTATTGATGTGATTATTGTGAATAAGTATTATAATCACAATTATTTCTAGTAAAATTAGATGTTAATAATTATTTTAATTTATTTTTTATATTGTTAATAACTTGTTCTAAATTAGAATCATTTTTAATTTCTTTATCAATTTTATCAAATGCATGAATTATAGTAGTATGATCTTTACCACCAAACTCTAATCCAATTCTTGTTAATGATTCGTCAGTTAATATTCTTGATAAATACATAGCAATTTGTCTTGGAAATGCTATATTATTAGTTCTTTTTTTAGACTTCATATCTTCAACATTTATTTTATAGTAATCTGCTACTACACTTTGAATCTTTTGAATATCATTTTTAATATATCCATAAGAATTTAAATGTCCTTTTAATGCTTCAGTAGCAACTTCTAAATTAATTTTTTCTTTATTAAACATAGTTGTGTATGCAAATAATCTATTTAAAGCACCTTCTAATTTTCTAACATCTGATGTACAATTATTTGCAATATATTCCAAAACATCTTCCTCAATAGGTTTAGCAAGTTCATGTACACTTAATTTTTTCTTAAGTATTTGCATTCTTAAATCATAATCAGGTGGATAAATGTTTACTGTTAATCCCCAACTAAATCTAGTTCTAAGTCTTTCTTCTAATAATTTTAAGTCTTCAGGTGATCTATCAGAAGAAATAATTATTTGTTTTCCTTCTTGATGTAATTCATTAAATGTATGAAAAAATTCTTGTTGACTTTGTGTTGCATTAGCAAGAAATTGTATATCATCTATTATAAGTACATCTATATTTCTATATTTATTTTTAAAATAATCAATATTGTCATAGTTATTATTATTTTTTCTATTAATTCCAATAAAATCTGAAATAAATTTATCACTAGTAACATATAAAACTTTTTTATTACTTTCTTTTACAATATAATTACCAATAGCTTGCATTAAATGAGTTTTTCCAAGACCACTACTACCATATATAAATAATGGATTGTATGCTTTGCCAGGATTTTCAGCAACAGCAAGTGCTGCAGTAAAAGCAAATCTATTTGATGTTCCTACAACAAAATTATCAAAAGTGTAATTTGAATTTAAGTTTGCTTGTTCTGGATTATTAAAAGGAACACCTTGTTCTTCTATAAAAATCTTATTATTTTTATTAACTTCATCTTCTAATAAAAATTCAAATTCAAAATTTGTACCAGTTATTTCATTAATTGTTTCAGCAATTACATCTTTATAGTTTTCAGAAAGATTTTTTTTATGTAATTGCATAGGTACAACAGCAATAATTTTGTTTTCTTCAATTTTGTTTAAATAAGTATCTTTAAACCAAGTTTCATATGAAATAGGTGTAATTTTTTCTTTAATAGTTTCTAAAAATTTGTCCCACAATTGTTTTTCATTCATACCATCACTTCCCACACTATTTCCTATCAGTTTTATTTTAACTATTTTTTATAAAAAAAACAATAAAAAAATGTGGATAAATATACTTATCAACAAGTTATTCACAATTAAATAGTCAAAAATTGTCTTATTTTTATAAAAAATGTAGTAGTTATTCACATTATCCACATTTTGAATATTTGTATATAAGTTATTCATACTCTTTTTTTTGTGAATAAGTGTGAATAACTAAAAAATACATAAAAATACATAAAATTGTGTGTGGATAACTTTGTTTATAAAATTAAATTGACTTTTATATATAAAATACGTATAATGTATACGTGAAAGACCGAGGTGAAAAATATGTTAAGAACTTATCAACCAAATACTAAAAAAGCAAAAAAAGATCATGGTTTCTTTGCTAGAAAAGAAGCTGGTACTGGTGTCTTAAATAAAAGAAGACAAAAAGGTAGAAAAAAATTATCTAAATAATAATCCACTAAGAAGTGGTTTTTTGTTATTATAGAAGGTGAAACAATGAAAAAAATTAACATTGTTAAAAAAAATTTTGAATTTAGTAATATAATAAAAAATGGCAAGAAATACTATTCAAATATATTAAATATTTATGTATTAAAGAACTCTTATAATTATAATAGATATGGTATAAGTATTTCAAAAAAGATAGGAAATGCAGTAGTACGAAATAAATTTAAAAGACAAATAAAAGATATTATTGATAAAACAAATATTAATTTTAAAGGTTATGATGTATTAATTATTTCTAGAAGTAACTTAAAAGATAGTAAATATTTAGACATAAAATCAAATATATTGAATTTATTTAATATGATTGGAGATAAAAATGAAAAGGAATAAAACAAAATTTATAATACTTGCTTTGTGTTTATTTTTACTTACAGGATGTGCTAAAACATTAACTGATGAAAATAAGAAAGTAATAAAATATAATGCATCAATTATATGTGATTCATGTACATCTAAATGTAATAAAGAAGATAAAGATTGTTTAAAATTATGTGAAAATAAATGTAATGAAGCAAAGAAAAATCAAACAGGACAAAACTTAATAAAAAATATATTATGTCAACCTACTAATAGGGATGTTATAGAAATATATGAAAAGTATGGTGTAAGTATGAAAACTATACCAACTTGTCCAAATTTAAAAATAGCATCAAGTTATGAAGGATTATGGGTTAGTTTATTTGTTAAACCATTAGCGTGGTTAATAGTAAAGACAGGTATATTATTAAAAAATTATGGTTTTTCATTAGTACTTATAAGTATACTAATACGAGTAGCATTGATGCCATTAACTAAGAAAACAGCAATGCAATCAGAAAATTTAAAGAAAGCACAACCTGAACTTGATAGATTAAATAAGAAATATGAAAATAAAACAGATAAAGATTCGCAATTACAAAAGAGTCAAGAGACTATAGTAATATATCAAAAGTATGGTATAAATCCTATGTCTAGTTGTTTATTTGCATTAATTCAAATACCACTTTTATTTGCATTTATAGAAGCAATTAACAGAACACCAGCAATTTTTGAAGGTAAATTTTTAGGATTGCATTTAGGAATAACTCCATTAACTGCATTAAAAAATGGACAATGGTATTATTTACTTGTAGTTATAATACTAGCTGTGGTAACATATTTCTCGTTGAATTTAAACAAAGGAGCAGGAGCACCTGGGGCAGATACTGAAAAACAAATGGGTATGATGAATAAATTTATGTTAGTATTTATTACATATGCATCATTAAATTTATCAACAGCTATATGTTTATATTGGATTGCATCAAGTGCATTTACTGTATTTCAAAATTTATTAGTAAAGAGAGTGAAGTAGTATGAAGTTATATGAATATGAAGGTAAAAATTTAGAAGAATTAAAAGAAAAAGCATTAACTGAATTAAATGCTAATGAAGATGAACTATATATTAGAGAAAGTGAAGAAGCAGGTGGATTATTTAAATCAAAAAAATATAAATTAACTATTGCTACAAAAGATGATGTAGTTAAATATGTTAAAGATTATATAGTTGATATTGCTAAATATATGGGTATAAATGTTAATATTGAAGCTAAAAAAAGAGAAAAATATATTCAGATTAATTTATTTTCTGAAAGTAGCTCAATATTAATAGGTAAGAATGGTAGAACACTAGAAGCTATGCAATTATTAATAAAAAATTCTATATTAAATCAAACAGGATTTAAGATAAATGTAATATTAGATGTAGAAGATTATAAAGAAAA
>CACZSX010000067.1 GCA_902783915.1 uncultured Erysipelotrichaceae bacterium
TAAGAGTACAATTAGGTTGCGGAGCTTTTATAGTAGGTGAAACAGATGAAGAATATTTAACAAGGATAAAATTAAAGGATAATAATATCACTTTTGGATTTAGAGATTTAAGAAGAGATGACTGGAAAAGAATTACTCAAAAAGAGGTAATAGTTGATGATGAAGTAAATAAATTTTTTGAAGGGAAAGTATGTTATTTAGATATACAGAAAGTAGAATCACCTTTATCAGTTGATTCACCAGTTGGTAGAGTTACTATAGCAGATAATAATTATAAAAATTTAATATTTGCTCCTAAAGGAAAAAATTGGTGGTTAACAGTTATGTTTGATGATCAAGATAATTTAATAGAAAGTTATTTTGATATAACAAGAACCAATGATTTTAGTAATCCTGATAATCCATATTTTGTTGATATGAAATTAGATGTTTGCATCCCTAATGGACAAGAACCCACAATAATGGATGAAGAAGAATTGAAAGCGGTATATGATCACGGATTAATTACCAAAGACGATTATGAAAATGCATACGCTACTGCTAGAAGGATAATAGATACTTATAATTCACATAAAGAGGACTATTATAAATATATTTTTGAATTATATAGTAGATTTAATAATAGAGTAGTTAATAAAAAAATGCCAGTGTCTGATGAAACGGTAATTATATGATATAATTAATATATAGAGTTGATAGCATGAATATAATGGAAGAATATGTATTAGAAAAATAGAATGTTAAAATGCATTGCTTGTAGCAACGACTTATTCATAATAAAATTATCTTGTTGAAAGGAGAAAAATTTATATGTTAAAAGAGAATTTAAAAACTTTGAGAAAACAAAAAGGGCTTTCACAAGAAGAATTAAGTATTAAATTAAATGTTGTAAGACAAACCGTATCTAAATGGGAACAAGGATTATCTGTCCCTGATGCTGAAATGTTAGTTACTATATCAGAAGTTTTAGATACTTCTGTTAGTACATTGCTTGGAGAAAATATTTCTGAAGGAGAAAAAAATAGTTTAAAGGAGATTTCTGAAAAACTAGAAATAATAAACTTACAATTAGCCCAAAGAAAAGAAAGCAAAAGAAAATTTTGGCATTGTTTTTTTATAGCAATGTGCATCATCTTAATAATAATATTTATAAGTTTAGCAACTATTGGTAATACTTATATGGAATGGGATTATAATGATCCAGAATTAGGTGTATTAGGAGTAGGAATACATGCCATTTCTTGGATTTTTATGAGAATAGCACCAATTATTTTTATAGGTTCAATTGTAGGTATTTGTTTAACAAGAAAAAAATAGTAACAATAGTTTTATCTATAATAATAGTAGTCTTTTTTATAATTATTTATGAAAGTGAAAACTTTATTAGGAAATTATAATGTAGGTTTTATAATATAATTATATTGGAGATGATTTTATGAATTTTGATATTAAAAGAGTAAAAATATCTGTTACAGTTCCAAAAGAAAATTTAGATGAAGTAAGAACAGCAATGTGTAATAAAGGAGCGGGTATTATTGGTAATTATACTTTTTGCTCTAGTTCGACTAAGTCAATTGGGACATTTATACCAAATGATAAAGCAAATCCATATATAGGCGAAAAAAATAAACTGGAATGCGTAGAAGAAGAAACTTTAGAAGTAATATGCGATGTAGAAAAAGTAAAAACTGTTATTAAAGAATTAAGAAAATATCATCCATATGAAGAACCAGCAATAAGCATTGTCCCACTTATAGATGAGACTGAATTTTTATAAATAAACCATATTTGGTTTATTTTTTTGTGTTAGTTTATGTTACAATATTATTAGAAGGTGTTAGATATGGATAAATACTATCATACTACAAAATATGAATATTTAGATGATATTAGTGAACATGGATTAATACCACAAATAGGCGAAAGAAGTACCAGTGTGGGTGATGAAAAGAAAGCGGTATTTGTATCTAAAAATGAGATTTCTGCTGTACTGATGTTTTTTTCTATGAAATGGTTTTATGAATCTCACAAGAATAATGAAGATGAACTTATTGCAACTATTGAATCTACTATTTTATACTATAATAAGTTAATAGAAAAAAGAAAAAATCAAAGATTTGGATTGTTTAGAGGTAATATTGAAGAATTAGAAAAAAGAAGAGAAGATGCAGTACAATCATTAAGTAAGGCCAAAATTATGTGTGGATACTCATCATTTGAAGAATATTTTGGAGAAGGTGTTTATTTATGTATTAATGATCTTCCAAATGTAAAATATAATCATCCGGATATTCATAACTGTTGGGTAGAAAATGCTATTATACCAGAAGATATAAATGTAGTTATGTTAAAAAACAAAGAAACCGAAGAATTGATTGATGATAAATATAAAGTAATAAATTATTTTATGGCTAACATACCAGTAGAAGTTTTATTTAGAGAATATAAAGAAACAATTGGTATTGAAGATGATAGATATACTAGTCATGACACTTTGACATATTTATTAAATTATTATTCTAATAATGAAGAAGAATTTAATTTATTAAGAAGTAATTATGAATTAGTAGAAATGCCAATAAAAGAGTATATTAATTATAAAAACGGTGAAAAAAGTGCAGGATGTAAAGCATGAAAAAATTATTTGGTGAAATTAATTTGACATGGAAAAAATTAATTATATTTGCAATTGTTGTAGGTATGTATACGGGATTAATGCCATTAATACCATATACTTATGAAACGTCATTTAGGGATATAGCCGTACAATTTGAGTGGTGGATATTATTTGGAATATTAATTATAGTAAATAGTAAATCCCCTAAAGATAGTGCTTTAAAATGTTTTATTTTTTTTCTTATTAGTCAACCACTAGTATATTTAGTACAAGTACCATTTAATGATATGGGATTTAAATTATTTATGTATTACAAATATTGGTTTATGTGGACTATATTAACATTACCTATGGGATATATTGGTTATTATATTAAAAATAATAATATATTAAGTGTAATAATATTATCACCAATGCTTTTATTATTAGCCTTGACAGGATTAGGTTATTTAAATTCTGCAATTGAAAATTTTCCACATCACTTATTATCATTTATATTTTGTTTTACATTTATAATTATTATAGTATTAAATTTATTTAATAAAACTAAATTGAAATTATTATCATTTGGAATAACAATTCTATTTATGATAGGTTATATAGTATTAAGAGGTGGACTTGTAAATTCTGAATTTGAACATATAAGAAGTTTGAGTGAATATAAATTAACTGATAAAGCTATAGTAACATCATTTACTGGTACTAAAAATGGTAAGGTAGATTTAATTAAATTTGAAGATAGTTATAACGTGAAATTAAAAGGTAGAAAAGGTGGCAAATATACATTTACTATTGATGATGGGCTGGGAAATGAATATTATTTTGAATATTATTTTGATAAAAATCAAAAAACAATTATTTTAAATGAAATAAAATGAGTAGGAAAATTATTTCTGCTTTTATTAAAAAATGGGATTTAATTTAGTATTGAAAAAAAGAAGAGATTATGTTATCCTTATACTAGGAGGCGTGTGATATGAATCAAGTTTTAGAATTTTTAGCCGAAAACTATATTTATGTGGCTGGAGGTTCTGCCGCAATTATAGTTATTTTATTAATAATAATTGCAGTAGGAAATAAAAAGGGAAAGAATAGAATGGAAGGAAATATGAATCCTGCAAATTTTGCTGCGAGTGATGCTGCTGCATTACAACCACAAAACATAGATGAAGTTGGACCAGCGGTTCCAGTTCAAGAACCAGCTTTTAATCCAGTAGAACCAGTTGTGGTTCCAGAAGTACCAGTTGTTCCAACAGTAGAACCTGTTGTAGAACCAGAAGTACCAGTTGTTCCAACAGTAGAACCTGCTGTAGAACCA
>CACZSX010000068.1 GCA_902783915.1 uncultured Erysipelotrichaceae bacterium
ATAACACCAGTTACTACATCACTATGAATCATAAATGGTGGAATAGCATAAGTAAATCCTTTATCTATCATATAATCTCTTGCATATTCAATCATAGCTTCATGTAATCTAGCAATATCACCCAGTAAATAGTAAAACCCTTGACCACTAGTTCTACCAGCAGATTCCTTATCAATGCCTTTTAATTTTTCTAATATATCAGCATGATATGGGATTTCATATGATGGTACAATAGGTTCACCAAATCTTTCTACCTCAACATTTTCAGTATCATCTTTACCTATTGGAACTGTCTTATCAATTATGTTTGGTATTAACATCATTCTGTTTTTTATTTCTAATTCTAATTTCTCTTCTTCCTCTTCTAATTGTGGTATTCTATTCTTAATTTTAGACACTTCATCCTTAATTTTATTTGCTTCTTCAATCTTTTTATCTCGCATTAAAGTACCTATTTCCTTACTTAATGAGTTTACTTTACTTCTTAATTCATCTGCTTCTGTTTTAATTTTTCTAAATTCAATATCTAAATTATATACTTCATCCACTAAAGGAAGTTTTTCATGTTGAAATTTCTTTTTAATATTTTCTTTCACTAAATCTCTATTTTCTCTTATTAATTTAATATCTATCATTATTTCACCTTACTTTCAATATTTTGCTCTTCAAATCTATATTTTTGTTTTACATCTGGATATTTTTTATGATCTACTTCTGATAAGAACATATCAAGTGGTCTTACATATAAAGTGCAATCACCATATAATCCTCTATATAAAACCATTTTTTCTTTTGACTCGGAATGTACTACTATATCTTCTACCAAATACAAATCTCCTTTAAAATGTTTATAAATTGTGTTTAATTTTAATTCTCTCATATAACCTCCAAAAAATAAAAAGGATACACCTAAAGGAGCGTTTCCGCGGTGCCATCCTTAATTATACTTAATTACTATAACGCGTTACCGATTAGCTCAGGAGTAGATTCATAAACTATTATTATTAGTTTCCACCAACCACTAACTCTCTATAAATAAATCATTTATTACTATGTTCCTTCATTGCTAAATAAATAATAACTCTTATTACTTTTATTGTCAATTAAAAACCCAAGAAATGTAATATAGTCATTATATCTACCTTAGTTAATAGACATATTAATGCTGCTATTGAAAGATATGGTCCAAATGGCAATTCATGATCATTATTCTTATTTATCACATTAATAATAATAGTTATAGGAAGAGCTATAAATGATGCCAAAACTATTGTAAATATTGATACTTCCCATCCTAAAACCATACCAAATATTATCATTAGTTTTATATCTCCACCACCCATAGATTCTCTTTTAAATGCTTTATCACCTAATAACTTTATTATTAATAATGTAATAAATGGTATTATCATATCTAATAATGTTGGTAATATTATATTTATTCCACCAGATACCAATTTCAATATAAATATTACAATTCCACAAAATAATAATAATTCATCTGGTATTATCATATATAAAATATCAGAAATCATTATTATAAGTAACATAGATGAAAAAACAAGTGCAATAAATGTGTCTATTGATATTCCAAATATTTTATAAATAAGTGCAAATACTATTCCTGTAAACAATTCAAATATAGGATAAAATATTGCAATCTTACTTTTACAATTTTTACATTTTCCTCCTTGAAATAAATATGAAAATACTGGTATTAATTCAAGAGGAGCTAATCTATGATCACATTTAGGGCAATGTGAAGGAGGATTAATCAATGACATATTATTTGGTAGTCTATATCCAACTACGTTATAAAATGATCCAAAGATTAATCCAAACACAAAGAATACTATTAAATAATATAAATCCATAAACCCACCTACATTGATGAAATATTTTGATACATATCAAACATTGGTATTACTATTGATAACAATATTACACCGACCATAGCCGCAAGTATAATAATCATAACTGGTTCAATAAATGCTTTTATTTGATTTACAGCATTTCTATGCTGCTCATCATAATAATTAGCAACTTTATCCATCATACTTCCTAATTGACCAGTTTTTTCACCAGTAAGAATCATCTCATATGCAATACTTGGAAATGCCCAATGATTCTTAAATGAATTAGATATTGCTTCGCCTTTTGCTAAGTTAGTAATTGTATCGAATATCAACATTTTATATATTTCGTTATTAGTTATTTTACTTAAAACTTCCATACTATCAGTAATATAAACATTATGATTTAATAATGATGCAAATGTCTTTGTAAACATTGTAACTTCATTATATATTATTATCTTACCAATTACCGGAATATTCATTATAATTGTCTGAACTACAGACTTAAACACTTTAATATTCTTATATAATATTATAAATACAATTATAAATCCTATTATTCCTAATATTAAATTTATCCAGTTTCCTTGCATGAAATTACTTATATTTAAGATTGCACGCGTAATAGGAGGTACACCGGTATCTAAATTAGAATATATACTAACAAACTGTGGAATAACTTTTACCATTATAAATATTAAGATTGCAAATGCAAATATTAATAATACTATTGGATATGACATAGCACTAATCATTTGCTTTCTAGTTTTATCAGTTTCCCTATAATAAGATGCCATATCATCTAACGTTTCTGGCAAATCACCTGTAAGTTCTGATGTTTTAATCATGTTTATAAGCAATCTTGGAAAAATATTTCCTTGTTTTGCTAATGCTTCACTAAAGTTTTCACCCATTGTAAGTTCATATATTATTGATTTATATACATTTTTATGAGCACTTTTCTTACTTTGCTTTGATAATATTTTAACTGATTCTACTAAAGTCATACCTGCCTTTAAAAATGTAGATAACTGCGTTAAGAAGAAGTCTAATTCAGTTGCCTTAAATTTTGGTGAAAACAATGTTAATGTTTTCGCAAAATTCTTTTGAGGTGTGATTTCATATACCTCATAACCCTCTGCCATTAAGAATGAATGCACATCTAGTTTTGAGAATGCTGCAAAGTAACCAGTTTCTACCTTACCAGTTTCTGCACTTTTAGCAACATACTTGTACATTATTTTTTCTTCACTACGTACAGCATCTGCACCATCAAAATCAATTAATAATGTTTGCCTTTGTAGTTCTCTTCTATTTCTTCTATCCTTAACAAAAGATAGATTATTATACCATTCGTTTACCTTTTCATTTAAAGATTTTCTCTCTTTTCTTGCTTTTTGTCTACTTTCTTCTTGAGCTTTTTTAATTAATAATGCTTTCTCTTTTCTTTCTTTTCTTGCTTGCTCTCTTTCCTTTTTTATCTTTCTCTCTTTTTCTTTTCTTTCATTTATTTGAATTATTTGTCTATCTTCTTTTTCTTTTTTTCTTTTTACTTCTTCTTCATACTTTTCTTTTAATCTTTGCTTTCTTTCTTCATCTTTCTTTTGTTTTAACAATTCTTTTTCTTTAGCTAATTTTTCTTTTCTTTCTTTCTTAGATAAAGCATTATCTACAGATATGGTCTTAGACAAAGTTTCTTTTTCAAGTTTTATTCTATTTTTTTCTGCTTCTTTTTCTTGCTTCCTTAATAGTTTCTCTTCTTCTGCCTTTCTTTTCTTTTCTATCTTTTCTTGTTCAACTCTTTGTTTTTCTTCTTGTATACGGTTTTTCTTCTCTTCTTTATCGATATTGTTATTTACGTTAGTTTCAAGAAGTTTTTGTTCATTCTTAATCCTAATTTTTTCTGCTTCTTTTTCTTGCTTCCTTAATAGTTTCTCTTCTTCTATTTGTTTTCTTTTTTCTTCGTTC
>CACZSX010000069.1 GCA_902783915.1 uncultured Erysipelotrichaceae bacterium
GATTATAAACTTAGTAGATATGCTTGTTATTTAATTGTACAAAATTCAAATCCAAAGTATGATAATGTTGCTCTTGGTCAAACATATTTTGCAATACAAACTAGAAAGCAAGAACTAAATGAAAAAGAATATAATTTACTTTCAGAAAATGAGAAAAGATTATATAGAAGAAAACAAACTAGGGATGGTAATAAAATCTTATATAAAATTGCTAAAGAAAAAGGTGTAAATAATTTTGATAGATTTACTAATGCTGGATATAAGGGATTATATAATGGAGAGACAGCAGATGATATAGCAAAAAGAAAAGGTTTAAGATATAGAGAAGATATATTAGATAATATGGGCAGTGCAGAACTAGGAGCTAATGTATTTAGGATTACTCAAACAGAAGCATTATTGGAAAAGCAAAAAGTTAAAAATGAAGATATTGCAACAAATACTCATTATAAAGTTGGTAAAGCAATAAGAAACACAATAGAATTATTAGGAGGAACTATGCCTGAAGATTTACCAACACCAAATAAAAGTTTAAAAGAATTAGAAAAAGATAATGTTGACATGATAAAAGACTTTTAAGTCTTTTTTAAATATGATAAAATGTATATAGGTGAAAATATGAGCAAGATTAAATACTTATTTGGTAGAATTAAAAATATGAATATTAAGAATATGTTTAAAACAATAAATGATATTCATAAACGTAGTAAAAAATCAAGAATATATATATTCTTTGATATGATTAATTGTGCAATTAAATATCAATCTGGATATGTAGATTATTTACTATTTGAAATGTGGAATTTAAATAAGGAAGAAAGAAAAACAGTATTAACAAGAGGTAAAAATAATATATTTGTTAAATATTATAATGATAAAAATTATAATCATATATTCTTAAATAAAAATGAATTTAATAAAGTATTTAAAGATTATTTAAATAGAGATTATATAATACTTGATAATAATAAAGAAGAATTTAATAAATGGGTTAAAAATAAAAAAGTAATATTCTGTAAACCTACTAGTGGAACACATGGAGATTCTATGGAGAAGATAGTAGTAAAAGACTTTAAAAAAGATTTATATGACTATCTAGTTAATAAAAATTTAATACTTATAGAAGAAGTAGTAGAGCAATGTAAAGAAATGAATAAAATGTATCCATACGCTATTAATACAGTTAGATTAATAACAGTACATAGATATGATGGAGAATCTAAAGTAGTAGCAGCATATCAAAGAATAGGCAATCATGGATATATAGTGGATAATTATAATGGTGGAGGTATGGTTGTACCGATAAATGAAAAAACAGGAGTAATAGAGTATCCTGCAGTAGATAAAAAGAAAAATATATATTATGAACATCCAATGACACATACAAAAATAGTTGGATTTAAAATACCAAAATATAAAGAAGCAGTAAAAACTGCATTAAAAGCGTCAAAAGTAGTAAAAGAAGTAAGATATGTTGGATGGGATATAGCAATAACAGATAAAGGACCAGTTATAATAGAAGGTAATGAATATCCAGGACATGATATATATCAATTACCACCACATAGAACAAATAACATGGGAGTATTACCTAAATTTGAAGAAACATTAGGTAAAATAGAAGACTTAGAAAAAGATATGAAAAATAAGTAATATCTTTTTTGTATACTCTAAATAACTATTGCAAAATAATTATATGCAGGGGTATAATAAAATGTAGGATAGGAAGGAAGATAAAATGGATAATAATAATGAATTAAATAACAACATAGAACAAATAAATAATTATAAAGAACCAAAGGGAAATAATGTAGCAAAAGTATTATTAGCAATAGTAATTATATTATTATTATTAGTAACAGGATTAGTAGTTTATAAGAGACTTGTATTAGATAAGAAAGTGGATAATAAAGGTGCAAATAACAAAGTAGAAGAAAATAAGAATATATCTATATCAAAAGAATTAGAGGATAAAATAAAAGAAGATATTGAAGAGTTCCCATACGTCAGCATAGTTAGATATAATATTAGTTATGATGAATTGTACAAAACTAAAATAGCATATCTTGTTGTAGGTGGCTTAGAAATTAACACGGTCCCAGCTTCACCTAATGCTACTGTAAAAGGTGATGTAGTAAGGAGCGCAGCAAAAGAATTATATAATTATGAATTAACTTATGATAAGGATACTGATATACCATTCAATAAATTAACATTTAATGGTGAAGCAAATATTTATGCTAAATATAACAAAGAAAAAGATGAGTATAGTGTTGAAAAACAAGGTGTTACAGGAACAGTATTAAATGTAAATACAATACTAAATACAAAATATAATAATGGAGTTTATACTGTTACGTTTGTAGATGGAATTTATAATTATGTGAGATCTGCCAAGAATGATTGTAGTGTTGTTAACAAATCTGGTGATAATATAAGTATGAAATGTTTTTCAACAGATACTGAGCCAGTTGTTGATATCAGAACTCTAAATGAAATGGCAAATGAATATGTACGTAATCACAAAGATGAATTACCTCAATATGAGATAACATTTAAAATAGATGGTAATAATTATTCATTTGATAATATTAAAAAGATAAATTAGAATGCAAATGCATTCTTTTTTTTATAAAATTATGTTAAAATGTATTTAGGTGATATTATGAGTAAAATATTAACAGGTTTACAACCAACTGGTGCTATTACATTGGGTAATTATATAGGTGCAATTAAGCAAATGAAGGAATTACAAGATAATTATGAATCTTATATATTTGTTGCTAATATGCATGCTATAACTATCCCTCAAGATAGTGAGGAATTAAGAAGTAATACTAGGAATTTAATAGCATTATACCTTGCGTGTGGTATTGATCCAAATAAGAATACTATATTCTTACAATCTGAAAATCCATACCATGCTAATTTATCATGGGTTTTAGAATGTAATTCTTATTTTGGTGAATTATCAAGAATGACTCAATTTAAAGACAAGAGTAGTAAGAATGCTAATTTTACAGTTGGTTTATTTACATATCCAGTATTAATGGCATCTGATATATTACTTTATGATATAGATTATGTACCAGTAGGTGTTGATCAGAAACAACATGTTGAATTAACGCGTGATCTTGCAGAAAGATTTAATAACAAATATGGTGATACTTTTAAAGTGCCTGAACCATTAATAACAAAAAGTGGTACTAAGATATTAGATTTAGTAAATCCAAGTATAAAAATGAGTAAATCATCTGAAAATAAAAAGGGAGTAATATTCTTGTTAGACGATTTAGAAGTTGCTAGGAAAAAGATAATGAGTGCAACTACTGATAGTGAGTGTGTTATTAAATATGATATGGAGAATAAACCAGGTATATCTAATTTAATAAATATATATGTATCTCTTACTGGTAAGACTATAGAAGAAACTGAAAATGAATTTACTGGTAAGAATTATGGTGAGTTTAAAAGATGTGTTGCTGATGTAGTAGTTGATTTCTTAAGTGATATTCAAGAAAAATATAGAAGTTATTTAAATAGTACTATTATAGAAGAAATATTAGATAATGGTAAGAATATAACTATTAATGAAGCTAAGATAAAATATGATTTAGTAAAGATGAGAATAGGACTAACTAGATAGTCCTTTTTTATAAATATAAAGAAAATGTGTTATAATAAATATATGAGGTGCAGTATTATGAAGTTACAATTAATAATATGTAAATTTGCGGGTTTTATATTAAAAATACTTGGAAGAGGTTCTAATTATCCAGGTGTACTTGCATTAAAATTAAATAAGAATATTACTAAGCATTTTAAAATGCCTAAAATAGTAGTAGCTGTTACAGGAAGTGCAGGTAAAGGTAGTACTTCTACAATAATAGCAGAAACTTTAAGAAAGTCTGGTAAAAAGGTTGTACACAATAAGTTTGGTAGTAATATGTTACCAGGTATACTTACATTATTAATTACAAATTGTAAATTAAATGGACAAATTAAAGGGGATGCTTTAGTAGTAGAAGTAGATGAAAGATATACTAAAGAAGTATTTGATATGGTTAAACCAAAATATGTTGTAATAACTAATATATGTAGGGATCAACCGCCAAGACATGGACATTTTGATTTAGTATACGATAAAATAAAAGAAGCATTAAATGATAATATGAATTTAATATTGAATGGTGATGATCCATATTTATATAAATATAGTGTTGATACTAAATGTGATATAACATATTATGGTATTAATAAAAATAAATATTCATATAAAAATAATAAGTTTAATAATATAAATATTAGTTATTGCCCAGTATGTAATTCTAAGATTAATTATAATTACTATCATATTGAATCATTAGGAGATTTCTATTGCAGTAAATGTAAATATAAAAGACCAGAAATTAATTATTTAGCAACTAAAATAGATTTAGATAATAAATATATGATAGTTAATAATAATAAAGTAACTATTGCATTTAATGTACTTTATTATGCATATAACATATTGGCAGCTTATTCAGTATGTTCCCTAATAGGTATCGGTGAAGATAAAGTAACTAGTTATATATCTTCTATGGCTAATAATACTAAGTTAAATGAATTATATAAATATAAAGATAGAAATGTATATGTAATGAATAATAAGAATGAAAATAGTACTACATTTAATGAATCTGTACTATATGTATCTAATCATAAAGTGAAGAAAACTATTGTAATTGGTTGGAAAGAAATAAGTAGAAGATATGAGTTTAATGATATGTCATGGTTATATGATATTGAATTTGAATTGTTAAATGATAAAAATACAGACAAAATAATATGTATAGGAAGAGATAAATATAATATAGCTTTAAGAATGAAATATGCTGGTTTTAAACTTAGTCAAATTAAAATATATGATAGTTTAGAAGAGGCTAAAGATATGATTAAAAATAAATCAAAAGGAGATATATTTGCAATATTAAATTTTGATTATGTCATTCCATTTAATGATATTATGAAGGAGGATATATGATAATTAATATTTGTTATTTATATTATGATTTATTAAATTTATATGGCGAAATAGGTAATATTAAAGCAATTACTAAAGCATTTGAAACTCAAAAGATAAAAGTTAATGTAGATAAGTTATCTATTGGTGATAATATAGATTTTAATAAATATGATCTAATATATATTGGTTGTGGTACAGAAAATAATTTATTAATTGTGCTTAATGATTTATTAAAATATAAAAAAGAAATAAAGGAATATATTGAATCAAACAAATTTATTATAGCAACAGGTAATTCTATTGATTTATTTGGTAAAGGAATAAATAGTACTAAAGCATTAAATATATTTAATTATAGTACTAAGTTTATTGATAAAAGAATAGTAGGAGATTATATAATAGATACTGATTTAGTAGATAGTAAAATAATAGGATTTCAAAATAGTGGAAGTGTAATAGAAAATAATGATATACCATTTATTAATAAAGAGATTGGTGTTAATTATAAGAATTTCTATGGCACTTATTTACTTGGGCCAGTATTAATTAGAAATCCAAAATTAAATAAGTATATAGCTACTAAGATAATAAATAGTAAAAACCCAAAATTTAAGTTTAAAAAGTTTAATTTAGATTTGGATGAAGAGGCATATAGGAGTTATTTTGAAATTTATATAGAAAAATAAAAACAGGTTATACCTGTTTTTTTGTTATATTTAATATTAATCCAATTGATATCATATATGATAATAAACTAGATCCACCATACGAAATAAATGGTAATGTAATACCAGTAATTGGAAGTAATCCAATATTCATACCTATATTTTGTATTTGCTGATAAATAAGCATACTAATTATTCCTGTTATTATATATTTATTTCTATTATTTTTAGTTTTTATAGCGATTTTTATTAAATATAAATCAAATCTAAGTATTAATAATAGTAATAATAAAATACCTATAAATCCATAATTGGTGGCATATACTGAAAAAATAAAATCTGTTTGTGGCTCTGGAAAATATATTGGTGTATTATTAAAACCAAATCCAAATATATGAGCACTACCAATACTTGTAAGTGCATTAGTAAGTTGCATACCACTACCATTTTTCCAATCTAATAATCTATCAATTCTATAAAAGAAATCAGTACCAAATATTTTTATAAATATATTAGAATTATAAAAATATAATGATAAAAATATTGAAACAAATAGTAAAGTAAATAAAAATATAATAGTGAAATATTTATTATCAACTTCAGATATATAAAGCATTACAAATGATATTATAAAATATATTATAACCATACCTGTATCAGGTTCTAGGAAAGTTAAAATAGATGGTACTAAAGTAATAAGTAGTATTTTAATTATTAATTTAAAATTTTTTTTATTTTTATTTATAACTATTGCATTAGTAATTATTAGTATTATTTTCATAAATTCACTTGGTTGTATACTCATTCCAAATATATTAAACCAACATCTTGAATTATTTATTGGCTTTGCAAATAATAGTAATAATAATAATAAAATATTTCCAATTATATATAAATATTTATAGTATTTATATATATATTTCATATTTAATTTTGTTATTAAGTGTATAATTGAAAAACCAATAATATTCCATATAATTTGTTTAATTACTAAGTTTGAATTATTTAATAAATTACTAGCACTATAAATACTTATAATACTTATAAACATAAATATATATATATAGTAAAGAATAGATTTATTTATTTTATCTTTATACATTCTTTTCATATTAATATTTTTATCAAAAAAGCAATTTATATGCATAAATTTTATTAGGAGGATGTATGAAACCCAAAGTATTTATTAATTCAATACATAAAAATATAAAAAATAATATGGATTCATATCATTTTATAAAAGAAGATATTGAAATGATTGATGATAGTATTGATGTAAAAAGAAAAATAAAAGATATATTTGATTCAACCTCATTTGTATATAAGAGTAGAGTAGATATATTATTAAAAAATGGTAATCATATTATTGAAGATATTATTGCTATTAAAGATAATAATTTAATTACATTAAATGGTAATAAGATAGATATAGATAATATTATTGATATAAAAAAGGCCTTATAGGCCTATACAGATTCTACAAAAGTATCTCCTAAACATTTAAGAGCACATATACAATCAATATCTACTGTAAAGAATGAATCGGTTGCAGTATATGTAACTGGATCTCCAGCATTTGCTATTAATACTCTAAATGTTGCAGTATCTTCATCTAATTTTTCTATTCTAAATACTGGTGAAGAAGTTGTATCGAAAGGATTTCTTGTAGTTGGCATTTCAAGTCTATTGCTGCAGCATCCACATAAATATATAGTTATTGGTCTTGTATTATAACCACATATTGAAGGTATATCTCCTAAACTCCTTTTATCACAAGTATCTAAACAATTGCCAGGAATATCAGACTCTTTTTGAAGAACTAATATAGTTTTTAAGATATCTCTAATTCCATCATTGCATGCTGTTGAATTATTCATAATAACACCTCTTTTCAATTATAAGATATTCTAAATAATGTAAATGATATATAATTAATACCTAGTAATCATTGCAAATATAATAAAATGTAGTATAATTATATTAGTCGAGGTGATTAAATGACTTGGGTAAGATATGCAATTATTGCAGTTATTCTTATAATAATTGCGTTTGTAGTTATAAAAAGCGGTAAAAAAGATTTTAAAATAGAAGCAAATAAATTGGTAGAGTTATTAGGCGGAAAAAAGAATATAATTAATATTGAAGCATCTATGTCCAGATTTAAAGCCACTTTAAAAGATGTAAGTTTAGCAAATAAAGATGGCATTCAAAAATTAGGAGCAAAGGGAATAGTTGAGATTGATAATCAAATAAAGATAGTATATGGTCAAGATGCTGCTAAGTTAAAAAAATGTATTGATGAATTATTAAAACAAAATGTAATTAAATAACATTTTGTTTTTTTTCGACAAAGTACGACATTATTTAATTGTATTATTTTGTTGAAAAGAGGTGTAATATGTTTGATATTGTATTATTAAACATAATATTCGTTTTAATTCCAATAGTTTGTTATATGTTATATTCAGTATATGAAAATGTATTTGGTAGTAAATATAATGATTTATTTTTTGGATTTGCTATTGTTACAAGTATATATTTAATTACTAAATATTCCTTAAATTTCAATTATTTAACAAGTATCATAAAAGTGTTATTTTTAATATGTTTATTAAAAAATAAAAATATTTTATCTGCCTTAATATGTATATATTTATCTATTTATTATGGGATTATAAATAATTATAGTATACTTATGTTTTTTGTTGAATATTTTATTGAAATAATAGTTTTATTATTTGTAATTAAAAATGTAAAATATGAACACAAGATCATAGTATTTTATATAATAGATAGTATATTTGGAATATTATATACTAATGAATTTATACAAATATTTTATTCTAATATATTGTATGCAGTTTTATCATATATACTTATTGTTATAATGAATAAAACTGATGAAATAATTAATATTTATGGTACAGTAAGACAAATAGAATATGAAAAAAATTTTAGAGATTCATTATTTAAAGTTACTCATGAAATAAAAAACCCTATTGCTGTATGTAAGGGTTATTTAGATATGTTAGATGTTAATAACAATAAACAAGTTAATAAATATATACCTATAATTAAAGAGGAAATAGATAGAACATTATTATTAATGAAAGATTTTTTAAATTTAACTAGATTAAAAGTTGATAAATCTATTATGGATATATCATTATTGCTTGATGATTTAATTAATAGTACAAATACACTATTAACAGAATTGAATATTAAATTTAAATATCAAATATTAGATGATGAAATATATATTAATGGAGACTATAATAGATTAAAACAAGTATTCATTAATTTGATTAAAAATAGTATAGAAGCAATACCAAAAAATAGAGAAGGTATAATAAAACTTTGTATTAATTTAAAAAAAGATAATATATTAATAAGTATTGAAGATAATGGTATTGGAATAAGTAAAAATAAAATAAATAAAATAGGAGAACCTTTCTTTACTACAAAAGAAAAAGGTACAGGATTAGGTGTAAGATTAAGTACTGAAATAATAGAACAACATAATGGATCAATTAAATATGTATCAAAGGAAGGTAAAGGTACAAAAGTTATAATTACATTACCTATATGTGAATAAAAAAAGTAGACATAAGTCTACTATCTAATCATGAATGGATCTAATTTTTCTCCTGTTCCAGAAACATATAGCACATCTTTTTTCAATGTTATAATAGGTCTAACTGCTTTATTAGTATAAGTATCTGATATTTGTATGCCTTCATCAGCATCAATATAATAAGCACTATATGTATTACCACTATATGCATTTGCTGTCCAACCAGGTAAATTTAAGAAATTATAGTTTTGACAAGTTATAGTATTATTTATACTACAATTTTGATCTAAACTTGCATTTACATAATCTTTAACAGTAATTGCAGAGAACATTTGATTATCCAATGTTTTACTACATGAATTAACTATCTTTTTATCTAAATCTAATTTTCCAACACAAGCACGATGAGTTGTTAATTTTGATATTCTAATTGGTGTAAATTTATCTGTGTCGAAAGTAAAGAAATTATCTAAGTATTCTTTAATTCTACTTTTTTCATTACCTAAATATTCATTTATACCTTTTTGACTTTGTGTGTCTTTATTATATCTATCATCCCATGGTTGATATTCTAAGTTTAAATCACTATATATCATCTTAATATTATTATTTTCATCTAATCCAATTATTCTCCAAAGTGATTCAGCAAATTTAACATAGTTATTAGGATTTTCTCCTCTATATATATATTCACCATCTTTATAATATAATCCACTTCCACTAGTTACTCTATTAGCTGCAATTTTACTTACTAATGTTGATGATTTAATCCCTTTACCATCACATGCAATAGTAGGAGAGTATTCGTATGTTCCATTAATATTAACAACAGTTACATATGCTGGACAAGTCATATCTGTTTTACTGCTAATGTATCCTGTTGATATAAGTGTTGCAAGAGATACACTCGTTGAATCATAATTATTCTTTGGAAGTAAGTTACTATTGGCAGAATAATAAGCTTTTGCTGCATTTAATAAACTATTTTCATTAATGGCTTTTGCGCCACCTTTAACAACTAACGCAATTATTATAATTAATAATATTATTATAATTAATGCACCAATTGTAATTCTCATAAGTTTGTTTTCTAATAAATCTTTCATTTAATCCACCTCAATAAAATTATACCATATATTTATTATTATTTGTCAACTAATCTATATAAATTAAATGATGGAGTATTCAATAATCTAAAGTTTATAGTACTATTTCCAATACCACTAGAAATATACATTTCGGTTTTATCAATTTTATAATATGGATCATAATATTTTTTTGCATCATGCACTTTTACTAATGCTCCTACGACTGGAAGCCTTACTTGACCATTATGAGAATGACCTGCAAGTACTAAATCAAAATTATATTTTAAAATATCATCTACTTTATCTGGGTAGTGTAGTATACATATCTTATAATTGTATTCGTTTAAATTTAATGCTTCTTTAGTGTTTGAATTTATATTTTTATCTATACTTAAACCAGAAATAAATAAGCTTTTACTATCTTTTGAATATAAAATATCATATGTTTCATCTAATGATTTAAAATTACTATTACTCATAATTAAATCATATGATGTATGTACTATATCATGATTACCTGTTACATAGTATTTACCATATGTACTTTCAATTCTAGATAGATTTTTTATTAGAGAGCCTTTAATAGAATCAGTAATTTTAGTTTTTCTATCAATTAGGTCACCAGTAAATACGACTATATCAGGTTTTGTTTTATTTATCATATCAACTAATTTAGTTAACTTTTTATCATTAACACTCATACCATAATGTAAATCAGAAAAGTGAACTATCTTTAAGCCATAAAAAGAATTTAAATTTTTATTTACAACTTTATATTCCTTAACTTTTAAACCATAATTTCCAACATATCTTAATAATATAAATAATATAAATAATATTAAGATAATACTAAATATAATTTTCCATTTTAATTTAAGTCTCATAAAATCACCTATCTAATAAAATACATAATTAATAATATACTATTATGCAAAGCATGTATTGTTATTGTTGTATATATATTTTTACTTTCCAAGTATATATACATAAATATAGAACCAAATATACCATATGGGATTATATATAATAAATCAGTTATACTAGAATAAGTCCCAATAACATGTGCAAGGCCAAAAACGATACCACTCATAACTATTGCAATTTTTTTATTATCAAATATATTTCCAATAGTTTTTCTATACGTTAACTCTTCAACAATAGGAGCGCATATACAACTTGTTATTATTGAATATACTGGTAATATATCGCTTATTGATCTAATTATTTCTTCATTATTTGATATTTGATTTCCAGTAATAAAAGTTATTAATATATTTGATACACTCATAAGAAATAATGCAAATATCCATAATCTAAAATATTTATCTAAATTCTTAATAAAATCTTCTTTATATATTTTAAATTCATTCTTTAAATCTTTTCTATATATAATTATCATAAATATGAGTGGAATAAGTTCAAAAGAATATAATATAATCATTAATGATAATTTATTAAGATTAGATAAATCCACTTTTGTTATTTCTAAAATAAAATTATATATGTGTGGAAATAAGTAATATATTTCAAAAATAATAATACTTGTTAATATTTTTATGATTTTGTCTTTCATATGTTCACCAACCTTAATTATTATACCATAATATACAATTTTATGATATAATTAATATGGTGATAATATGTATAGTTTTAAAACTGATATAGATATAAAAGAATATAATAAGTTTATAATTAATTATTCTATGGCGCCTATTACACAAGATTATAGATGGGCAAATGTAAAAAGTGATTGGGATAATACATTGTGTGCTTTATATAAAGATGATAAGATAGTGGGATGTGCATTAATATTAATAAAGAAATTTCCAATGAATTTAAAGATGATATATATTCCAAAGGGTTTTTTAACAGATTATACTAATGAAGAGTATATTAAAGAATTTACTAACGGATTAAAAGAATATGCTAAAAGGATTAAAGCATTTATAGTTAAAATAGATCCATTAATAGCAGTAAATGAAGATTATTATGATACTTTTATTAAAAAGGATACAAAAGAATCACCTAAAAACTATATTGTGAATAAAGATATAAAAATAGATAATTTAAAAAAATATGGTTGGAAACATAATGGTTTTAAAAAGAATGTAGGTGCGTATATTCAGCCTAGATTTAATATGGCAATAAGTCTAATAGATAAAGATAATAATAGACTTAGTGAAAAGGATTTATTAAGTCATTTTAAGAGAAATGCAAAAAGATATCATGGTGAATTCCAAACAAAAAGGGGAGTATCTTTTGTATGTGTCCATGATAACTCTTATTTAGATGATTTTTATAGAGCAATAAAAAGTACTGAAGATAGACAAGGTATATCTTTAAGAAGCAAGGAATATTTTAAGAAGATTATGGATTCTTTTAAAGATGATGCATATATGTATATAGCAAGAGTAAATGTGGATAAGTTTATGAAATTTTTAAATCATGAAATAGAAAATGAAAAAGATGAAGCATTAGTTAATAAATATAAAGAGCAATTAGAGGATGCGAAAGTAGCTAAAGAA
Source organism: uncultured Erysipelotrichaceae bacterium (assembly GCA_902783915.1). Classification (GTDB taxonomy): domain Bacteria; phylum Bacillota_I; class Bacilli_A; order RF39; family UBA660; genus CAG-1193. Next base: position 12,861 of record CACZSX010000069.1, read on the forward strand.
AAATATGGGAATGAGATATCAATTGCAGCTACACTTGCAATTCTTCCACCCAATAAAAAAGGTATAAAGAAAGTAGAATATTTATATGCTGGTACATTTGAAGAAGTATTTCCATATTTAAATACTAATGCATCTGTACATATAAATAGTTTTATTGAAATGTTAAATAATGGATATGATTATTGTGATTTAGAGGGAGTAGATGGTACATTAGATGATCATTTAACAAAGACTAAAGCTAAATATAATCCGGTTCTTTTAGAATTTGTTGGTGAATTTGATTTGGCTATTAACAAATTTTGGTATTTTATATTTTCAAAATTTAGTGTACAATTAAAGAAACTATATAGATTAGTAAAGGGAAGATAGTATGAAAAAAATAAAGATAGTACTTCTTATAATTTTGATGACTATTCCTAGTATATTTAATTTTTTTCCTGAACATGTAGAGGCAAAATCTATTAGGGATTTAAGAAGAGAATTACAAGAAATAGAAAATAGAAAAAATGAAAATAATTCTAATATTAATAAAACAGAAAGTCAAATAAATGCAATAGAAAATAAAATATCAGAGAATTATAATACAATTAATAGGTTATCAAATGAAATAATTGAAACTGATAAAGAAATAGAAGAACTAAATAAAGAAATAGAAAATAAAGATAAATCAACAAAAGATTTGATGGCATCTTTACAAACTACAAATGGTAATTCATTTTATATTGAATATTTATTTGGTGCGGATTCTATAACAGATTTTATATACAGATATTCAATTACAGAACAAATAACTAGTTATAATGAAAAATTAGTTGTTGAAATGAATGAATTAATAAAGAAAAATGAAGAGAAAAAAGTAACTTTAGCAAATAGACAAAAAGAATTGAAAGAGATGCAAAGTACCTTACAAAGTTCATTAACTGAACTTTCTGGTGTAAGAAAAAATTTATACGAACTTAGTACTGATATTGAAGATGAAATAAGAAATGCAAAACAAATAATTCAAATGTATTTAGATGCTGGTTGTACAGAGGATGAGGATATAAAGACTTGTGCTAATAAGATGTTACCACCAGATACTAAATTTTGGAGACCATTTGGTCCGGGTTACATTACTAGTGGATATGGATGGAGAAGTGCTATATATTCTGGTGGTAGATTAATAGCATCAGCTCAAATGCATGAGGGAATAGATATATCTAATGGATATGGTTCAAGTCAAGAAATATATTCAGTAGCAAATGGTAAAGTAGTTGCAACATGGTATGATCAATGGGGCGGTAATCAAGTTACAATACATCATAATATAAATGGTACAACATATTCTTCAAATTATGCACATATGAGTAGAATAACTGCAAAAAAAGGTGATATAGTAACTAAAGATACGGTAATAGGATATATGGGTTCAACGGGTAGTGCAACAGGACCACATCTGCATCTTGCTATATGTACGGGGCTTAGGTTTACGGATTATACGGGTTACAATGCATATGTAGCAAGAACTATGGATCCAAGAAATTTAATTAATTTTCCAAGCTCTGGTAGTTGGGTTGATAGAGTAACATATTACAGATAAAAAAGACTTTAAAAAGTCTTTTTTTATTTTGTATAAACTTTAATGTTAGTTAATTGTTCAAATTCATCATCTGTCATATCATCTACTACTCCTGTAGTAAAAATGCTTTTTTTAAATGCTTTTAATTTATCAATTTTCTTTGTTATAGGATGATAAAATTTTTCACATTCATAAGCTACTACACCAAGAGATATACCATATAATCCAGCTAAAATAATTTCTGCCGGTAATATAGCAGGTAACATTGCAATATTGGCACTATTTATTCTAAATGCTTCAACAGCCTCATAAAATCTGGTTTTGTTAAATATTTCATTATCTCTTTGTAATTTGTATCCTTTAATATCATCATTTATTAAATGTTTAGCTACGATTCTATTCATAAAACCCTCCATAATTTAATTATACATATTAATTTTATTTTGTCAAAAATTATCACTTTACACTTTTTTGTAAAGTCGAATAAAATCTTATTAAAATTTTATTTTTTATATTGACCGATTTATATATCACGTAGTATTATAGTGGTAGACAGTGGATGAATGTGGTAGAAAGTGGGGGATAATTATGTTTATAGGCGAGTATCATCATAATATTGATGAAAAAGGTAGACTAATAATGCCTTCAAAATTTAGGAATGATCTTGGGGAAACATTCGTAATAACAAGGGGAATTGATTCATGTTTGTTTGTTTATCCAAAAGAATCTTGGAATAATATAACAAGTAAACTTAATGAACTTTCTTTCACTAAAAAGGATGTAAGATCATTTCAAAGATTTTTCCTATCAGCAGCCACTATCTGCGAATTCGACAAACAAGGTCGAGTTAGCGTTACCTCTCCATTAGCGGATTATGCCGATTTGACAAAGGAATGCGTTATAATCGGCGTAAATGACCGCATAGAAATATGGTCAAAAGAAAACTTTGATAAGTTCTTAAATGATAACATTGATAATGTATCAGATATAGCAGAGCATTTATTTGAGGTGTAATATGCACAAAAGCGTTTTATTAGATGAAGCTATAGAAGGTTTAAATATTAGAGATGGTCTAATATATGTTGATTGCACTCTAGGATATGCTGGTCATAGTGGAGAAATCCTCAAGAAGGATAAAAAGGGTTGGCTTTATGCCTTTGATCAAGATTCGGATGCGATAGAGTATAGTAAGAAGAAACTCTCATCTATTGGCCCTAATTTTGAGATAATTAAATCTAATTTTAAAAACTTAAAAAAGGAATTAGAAAAAAGAGGAGTAACTAAAGTAGATGGAATCTTATTTGATTTGGGAGTATCAAGTCCACAATTAGATGTAGACGAAAGAGGCTTTAGTTATCATAAAGATGCAAGACTTGATATGCGTATGGATAAAGATTGTCCATTAAGTGCATATGAAGTTGTAAATAATTATACTGAAAGTGAACTTATTACAATATTCTTTAGATATGGTGAAGAAAGATATTCAAAGAGTATAGCAAGAAAAATAATTGAATATAGAAAAGAAAAACCTATTGAAACTACTCTTGAATTAGTAGAAATAATTAAATCCGGAGTACCTGAAAAATATAAAAGAGAGACACATCCAGCAAAAAGAGTATTTCAATCAATAAGAATAGAAGTAAATAAGGAATTAGAAGTATTTGAAATAGCACTTAAAGATGCAATAGAAATGCTTAATGAAAATGGAAGAATATGTGTAATAACATTTCATTCATTAGAAGATAAAATATGTAAAGAAATATTCAAAAAGAATAGTGAAATAGATAAAGTATTCAAAGGATTACCTAATATTCCTTACGAATATATGCCAAAGTTAAAAATAATAGATAAGATAGTACCTAGCAAGAAAGAATTAGAAGAAAATAATAGAGCTAGAAGTGCTACATTAAGGATTGCAGAAAAAATAAAGAAATAGAGGGATACATATGAGAAAGAGACAAGTTAAACTATTTAGAATTGAAAAATTATTAATAAGATTATGTACAATTTTATTAATTCTTTTCCCTGTATCAATAGTTCTATCTAAAGCAGCTCTTTCAAATATGAATTTGGAAGTAGAAAAATTAAAAAGACAAATAAATGTACAAAAAAATGCAAATGAAAGTTTAACAATGAAAGTAAATGAATTAAAATCTCTAGCAAACATTGATGTTGTTGCAGAAAGCGAAGGTTTGAGTTATAATAGTAGTAACATTATAGTAATAAACAATTAGAGGTGTAAATATGAGAAAGAGAGTAAATGTTAATAAGATAAAAATAAATCCAATATTATTAATAGTTACTCTACTTTTTTTTATTGTAATTATTTTAAGAGTAAGTTTTCTTGCACTTTCTAATGAAATAGATGGAATAAATATTAAGAAATTTGTAAGTGGTAGAAATACTAGAAAAAAGACAGTATATGCAAAAAGAGGAAATATATATGATTCGTCTGGGAAGATACTTGCACAAACTGTTAATTCTTATACTATAATTGCATATTTATCACCAAGTAGAAGTGAGGGATTTAAAACACCACAACACGTAGTAGATAAAGAAGCAACTGCTAAAGCACTAGCACCTATTATAAATACAAAAGAAGAAGTAATACTAAATTTATTAAATCAAAATTTATATCAAACAGAGTTAGGTGTTGGTGGAAGAAATATATCAGAATTAAAAAAAGAAGAAATAGAAAAATTAAATTTGCCAGGGATAGCATTTACTTCATCATACAAAAGATATTATCAAAATGATGATTTTGCATCTTATATACTTGGATATGTAAAAACAATTGATGATGGTGAAATGATTGGTGAAATGGGTATAGAACAATACTATAATGATATGTTAAAAGGTGAAGATGGATTTCAATTATACCAACAAGATGTTAATGGATATAAAATACCTAATACAAGGGAAGAAACAAAAGAAAGTAAAGACGGAGTAGATATATACTTAACACTTGATTCAAACATTCAGTTTTTTACAGAAAAATATACAAAAGAAGCGTTTGATGAGTATAGTCCAGATTGGGCAATAACAGTAGTATTAGATGCTAAAACAGGAGCAGTATTAGGAAGTACATCATATCCATCCTTTAATCCTAATATAAAAAATCTAACTAACTATTTAAATCCACTTGTATCATATTCATACGAACCAGGATCTACATTTAAAACATTCACATATATGGCTGCAATGGAAAAGAAAGTATATGATGGTAATGCTACATTCCCATCTGGATCTATTAAATTTGGTGATAATGTTGTATCAGATTGGTTACCACAAGGATTTGGAACAATTACTTATGATGAAGGTTATATGTTATCATCAAACGTTGGAATATCATACTTAACAAAAAATTATTTTAATGCAAATGAACTAAGAAGTTATTTTGAAAAATTTGGATTTGGTCAAAAAACAGGAATAGAATTACCTGGTGAACTTTCAGGTACATTAAACTTTAAAGTACCATTTGAAGTAGCCAATGCAGGTTTTGGACAAGGTATAACAATAACTCCTATACAAATGATGCAAGCACTAACAGCAATATCTAATGATGGAATAATGTTAAAACCATATATAGTAGATAAAATAGTTGATTCAAATAATAATATAGTATACCAAGGTACAAAAACAGAACTTGGTAAAGTAGTATCTACAGAAACAGTAAGTAGAATAAAAGATTTAATGTATAAAGTTATATATAATGATTTATATTATTCAACAGGTGCAGGTTTTAAGATGAAAGACTATGATTTAATTGGTAAAACAGGAACTGCGCAATATGTAAATAATTATGGTACGTATTATTTTGATGAACTACATTACATAAGATCATTTACAGGAATGTTTCCAAAAGATAATCCACAAATAATTGTATATTCAGTTATGAAAGCACCATATGGTGGTTCAAGAGGAATACAAAATGTAGTAAGAGGTTTAGTAGCAGATATATCAAACTATAAGAGTATATATAGTAAAAACTCTAATATAGATTCAGAAACATATAAACTAAGTAATTATATAAATAAAAATTTAAATACAGTTAAAACTGAACTAGAACCAATATTTAAAAATATAGTAATAATTGGTGATGGAGATAAAATAATAAATCAATATCCAGAAAAAGATAGTATTCTATCTACCGAAGAAAAAATATATTTAATAACAAATGGTAAAAATATAACTATACCAAATATGCTATATTGGTCAAAAAGAGAAGTAGATACATATACAAAATTATCAAAAATAAAATGTAAGATAACAGGTAATGGATTTGTATATTGGCAAAGTATTGAACCAAATACAAATATAGAAGATAAAGAATTAGAAGTTAAATTAAAAGAAAGAATATCTAAAGTAGAGGTGGAAAAAGATGAATAAGAAAGGAATAACTTTAGTAGAATTATTAGCAGTAATTACAATACTAGCAATTATATTAGTAATAGGTATACCACAAATGACAAAAGTTATAAAAAAATCTAAGTTAGGATCACTAAGAGATAGTGCACTATTAATAATAAAAACAGCAGAAAGAGAATACATAGTTCAAAAAACAACAAATAAAAATTTTGATCCAAGTAGTATGGAATGTTCAAGCCTATCTAATATAGCAAATGATTATGGAGTGTGTACATTAGCTTTTGATAATAATGGTAAAGCAACAATTACACTAAAAGGATCAAGCATGGGTAAATTTGCTAATATGCAATGCACTGGTACAAAAGATAATTTAAATTGTTTTGAAAGAGAATTATTACCAGGATATAGTGATGCTGTACAACTATTAACATCAAAATATAATAATGGAACAAATAGTGAAGGATTAATACAAACAAATGGAACAGAATTAAGATATCAAGGAAGTAATCCAAACAACTACGTATAC